>JAJPZD010000044.1 GCA_021204605.1 Prevotella sp. | reverse complement strand
ACAAGACAATAGTAATTGTAGGCGGAGACACCGCTTTGAACGATGCCGCCAACTGCCTAATGGAGGCAGACAAGGAGACAAGGGAAACGACAGCATTAGGGTTGATACCCAACGGTCAGATGAATGATTTCGCACACTACTGGGGCTTTAAGGAGAATGAAGTGGAACAAACGATAGCATGGCTCTCAAAGCACCGCATAAGAAAGGTTGATGTGGGTTGCATAACCTATACCGACATAAAAGAGGAAAAGCACCAACGCTATTTCCTCAACTGCATCAATATCGGACTTGTCGCGGCGATACAGAACCTTCGCCTGCATACCCGCCGTATATTCGGCTCCCGTAGAATGTCTTTCGGGGCAACGCTGTTTCTCTTTATCTTCCAGCGATTGGAATATAAAATGCAGATAAAGATAAACACAGACACTATAAAGCGCAAGTTAATGACAGTGAGCATCGGTAACGCTTCGGGCTATGGTCTTACACCTAATGCAGTGCCATACAATGGACTGTTGGATGTCTCCGTTGTTCATCACACAGAACTTACGCAACTGTTTGAGGGGATTTATCTTTTCGCAACGGGAAAAATCCTCAATATGCACAGTGTCCACCCTTACCGGACAAAAGAAATCACCGTTGAGGAGGACTCCAAAGCATTGGTCAGTGTTGACGGTATAGTAATAGGAAAACCGACAGGGGCATACAAGATAACGGTAGAACAGGAAGTGATAAACTTCCTTATTCCTGAATAATCCAAAAGTTTATCTTACAAGTGTCTCTATGTATTTGCATAGGATGCCTATACCTATTACATTCTCCCCACCCTGTGGAATTATCAGGTCGGCGTATTTTTTAGTTGGCTCGATAAACTGCTCGTGCATGGGTTTCAATACTCTCAGATAGCGGTCTATCACGTTGGTTACAGTGCGCCCACGCTCCAATGTGTCGCGACGGATATTACGAATAAGACGCTCATCAGAATCGGTATCCACAAAAATCTTCAAGTCCATCATGTCGCGCAACTTCTTGTTGAGCAATGTCATTATACCCTCGATTATTATCACAGGACGAGGCTCTAAATGTACCGTCTCTTTCAGACGGTTGGATAAGATGTAAGAATAAATCGGCTGTTCAACAGCATGACCGCTCCTCAGCTCGTTTACTTGCTTTATAAGCAGCTTCCAGTCGAATGCATCCGGGTGGTCAAAGTTTATCGCACGCCGCTCCTCATCTGTCATTGCAGAGGTGTCGTTATAATAGGAATCCAAAGGTACAACGACAACATAATGGGGAGGCAATGCCTCTGCTATCTTCCTGACTACGGTGGTCTTACCGGAACCCGTGCCACCCGCTATTCCAATTACTGTCATATATTATTGTTATTTGTTATCTAAAAATTTAACACACTGAACATCCGCTCATAATATTCCGCTTTCTTCTCTATCTTCAGAGGATATGCCCGTGAACTGCTCGGCATTCGGAAGTGCCTCATTTCTCTCCCTTCAAAGGTGAACAACACTGCCCCACCTACTTTTGGCGAAGAGATACCAAAACAAGCAGCCAGCACTTCCGTAGCTTTCTGCCCTGTCGTAACGACAGAAACACAAGTGGGCACTTCCCGTAGTAATGCCTTGATATCTGTGACTTCCACAACCTCCAAATCCTTGTCTGATGCCGTATTTTTTGTTCGTCTAATGGCACTTGCGATATCGTAAAGTCCTATTCCTTTCTCCATGAGAAAAGATATTATCGCCTCACGGCAAAATCTCCTTTCCTCATTGTCAACAAAATGTTCCTTGTCATGGAAAAATACTATCCCGAAAATGCGCCACATGTCATTGATAAAATTAGGATAAAAAAACTCCATACACCACCGTTGGCGGGAGGGTGGGAAACTCCCGAGCATCAGCAAACGGGTGTTTCCCGGAAGAAATGGTTTCAATGGATGGTATTCTACTTCACACACCACAGTTACTTGACAAGATAAATCACTACCGGCAGGTGGTCGCTGTAACCGTTAAGCCACTGTTTCCCTGCAAAGGTACGTTTTGGTGTGCCCTGATACCTGCCCTCACCGTTGAGCAGATAATCCCTGCGGACAATCTGGTTTTTCCAAAATTTGAGACCCGCCTCCCCATCGCCATTTCCTTTGTCAAGCCAATTGGGGGTCATCACTATCTGGTCGAACAGATTCCATGCGCCCTTGTAAGAAAGCGTTCCTATCTTGTCGTTTACCAAAATATTGTACCATGGATTGTACATATCGCCATCGCCCACTTCGTCTATCTCTCCCTTTGCAGAAAGAACTTCATGCATACTGGTGTTAACAGGATCATCATTCATATCTCCCATTACGATAATCTTGTTCTGCGGGTTTTCTACAAGAAGCGAGTCCTTGATGCTCTTCACGAGGAACGCTGCCCTTTCTCTATATGGAGAATCAGAAAACCTGCTTGGCCAGTGGCATACTATCACCGTAACAAGTTCATCTGCCAATCTACCCTTCACCGTAAGGAAACCACGTGTATAGAAATTACTGTCCTTAGGCAGTTCGCTATAATACGGATATAGTTGCACATCCTCCACAGTGAACAGTGAAGGATTGTATAGCAAAGCGCAGTCAATTCCACGCTGGTCCTTTCCTTCTATGTGTACATACTTGTAGCCACGGTCTTTCAACGCCTCCTGTGCTGTAAGGTCATTAAGCGCATTGGCATTTTCCACCTCCGCCACACCAATCATTGCGCAACCTACACCAGGCAACTCGTCTGTTCCCATATCCGACAGGGCTTTTGCCATATTGTGCAGCTTACTGATATATTTCTCACTATCCCACGAATAAGAACCACTCGGAAGAAAGTCAAAATCCTTCTTGCCCTCATCATGGCATGTATCAAAAAGATTTTCCAAGTTGTAAAAGCC
>JAJPZD010000223.1 GCA_021204605.1 Prevotella sp. | reverse complement strand
CGCCGCGACTGCCTCCTCCTCCGAAGCCTCCTCCGAAGCTGCCACCACGACTGCCTCCGAAGCTGCCTCCGAAGCTGCTGCGGCTGCCGCCGAAGGAATTGTTGTTGTATGTTGGAGTAGTCCTCGTATTCTGACGTGAATAACTGCTGCTCTGTCTGTTGCCATTGTAGCTGCTGCTCGCCCTGCTGCCATTAAAGCTGCTGCTCGTCCTGCCGTTTACACCGCTATAGCGACGGACTGAACTTGCGCCTGTAGTGCCTGCCGTGCGACGGCCACTGAAGTTATGACCACCCATACCGGCAATCAACCTGCCGTGATTTCTCGTTCCATGATAGCCCCTGAATGCGATACCTCCTCCATACCAATAGGATGGATAATACCAGCCACCCCAGCCCCAAGGACTGTACCAACCGTACCAGCCATAAAACCAAGGATCATACCAAGGATCACACCACCAATAGCGGGAATAATAATATGGGCCATACCAGCCGCAATACCACGGATCGCACCAATAGAAATCATCGAAACGGCTCATCCTCCGGCTGCATGAAAAATCCTCATCGGGATTGTATGCCTCGTCATAATACACATCATCATACTCAACCAAGCTGTCGGACATCAACGCATACACACTATCAGGATATAGCTCTATGACATCACTGTCGAGAGAATCATCACTCAACACAGTATATTGGCTCTCGAAATTGCCCATACGGTTGTACTCGTCAACATCTCGCAGCGCACTGTTATACTCATAACGCTCTGTTTGCACCGTCGGCTGATACGCTTTCTTATCTGTATCCTTCTTCGGATTGAAATACATATCATCCTGTGCAAACACACCGGCTGATACCAAGCCAAAGAATATTGAAAATATAATATACCTCTTCATATTTCCTCTCCCCATAATTTTATAAGCAAAGATAATTTTCTTTCTATCTGCAAATTTAAGGAAAAACCCTAAACCGCGATAGGTTTTCCCCTAATTTTTATACTTTTGCACTGTTTTTTAACAAGAAAATGGACTACTACAAGGCTAAATTCAATCTCACAAGTAAGGTGGGGAATACAATCAACCTCTCTTTATTGCAGGCCGCAAAGGACGTGCTTTGCTCAATGGCAGGTGACGCTGGCTTTGAATCTTTCGATGAAGACGAAAACGGCTGTATCAACGGATATGCCCAGAAACAGGCTCTCGACAAGCAGGCTCTCAATAATCTGATAAAGGCATTCCCTTTTGAAAATATAGAGATATCCTACTCGTTGGAGGATGCCGAATACAAAAACTGGAACAAGGTTTGGGAGGATAGGGGCTTTGAGCCTATCAATGTCAATGAGAAATGTATTATACACGATACCAATCATACGCTACCACTTGACACTTCCTATAATAATGCTGACAACATTCTTGACATTACTATCGATGCAAAACTCTCTTTCGGCACAGGCACACACGAGACAACCTACATGATAGTCAGCGAACTTCTTGAAATAAATCTTAAAGGAAAGACTGTATTAGACTGCGGCTGCGGTACCGGAATACTCTCAATTGTAGCCTCAAAGCTCGGTGCCGAAACCGTTACTGCATACGACATAGACGAGTGGAGCGTCAACAACACAATACACAACAGCCAAATCAACAATGTAAATAATATTCTTGTACTGCAAGGGGATGCTAACATCCTAAATAATATTGATAAAAAATTTGACTTGATATTGGCGAACATCAACCGCAATATCCTGCTGAATGACATGCCAACTTTCACCGACAAAATGTCAAGCACCGCAACCCTGATATTAAGTGGTTTCTATACCGAAGACGCACCTCTTATTATCGACAAGGCAAAATCTTTTGGCCTTTCATTAGCAAAAACAAATAATAGAAACAATTGGAGCATGCTTGAATTGATTTCTATTAATGTAGGGACATAATTTATTATGTCCCTACACCAAAAGAGGGTCGTGTGTTTGTGGAATATATTTCTGCTATTCGTTCTTTCACAACGAGCTACACCAAGATTGCTTGTATACTATTATTTCTTAGAGAACCAAAATATAAAAAACATCCAAGTCAGGAAAAGCCTCTCGCTCCCCTAACTTGAATGTTACTATTTAATTAACTAAAATGAGAGAATATACTATTTGAATATCGACTTGGTGACATCTTTCAATCTCAACTTGTCTGCATGCAGTGTTGCACCCTTGAACTTTGGCTCAGAAGACTTTGCTTTAGACTTTGACATACCCTTTATCTGAGCGGCATCTGTTAAGGTGAACGTCTCATAATCATATCCAAAGTAGCCTGCACTGCAATAGTAAATCACAGCGAAATAGAACGTCCCGTCTGAATAGAAACTCTGACCATAACCAGTTCCGCCTGTGTAATCTACCAAGTCATCAATGTAAACCATGCCGTAACTTCCATATTCATAACCCGTCTCCTGATCATCTACTATTATCTCGCCAGTATCTTGATCGAATGTGAAGCAGAAATCAACATCATATCCCCAGTGCTCTATCTTCCAACGGGTAGGATCGGAATCACTCTGGTAGAGAACAAGTCCCGGATCATCTCCTCCAAAGAAAATAGTATAAGTATAATTGCCTACATAGCGTGCAGTCCAAGTCTCTGGAGCTCCAACTGAATATGTGAATGTAGCGGAAGCCGACTCCTGAGCCGCACCATTGCCATAGCTGACAACAACAAGACTATAAGTGCCCGACTCCTCGCATGGGAACGTTACGTTTCCACTTGCAGTTACCTCTGTATATTCGATTTCTCCACTCTCGATAGCCTCAACAGCAGAGGATACGTCCTTCCCTTCAACCAAAGCCACACGGGCAGACTCTACATCATCACCAAGTGTCACGTTGGCGATTACATAGTTGGCATCATTGGCATCAGAATACTTACCATTGTAAG
>JAJPZD010000053.1 GCA_021204605.1 Prevotella sp. | reverse complement strand
GAAAATGGAGACGTTCTTCATGGAACAGGGCTACTATACTCTTATCTTCGACAACCTTAAACAGGTGGATGTGGTGAAGGACACTACCACAAATCATGTCGTGGTGGAGAAAATCGACCTGAAAAACGAACGTGTCAAAAAATATATCTTTGAGCGCATACATGGCTGTTGGATGCTCACGGAAATTCTCAAGGATGCCATGTTCATGGATGTCAACTCGTCGTTCCTCGCCTTCTACAGGCGTTTCTCCACAGACCCTGACTTCCAGCTTAAAAGCCTCAACGACCCGATAATCTTCAACGGTCCCGACCCAGACGATGACTTCGAGACAATGACCGGCGAGATAGCCCCTGAATCATGGGAGGCTTTCGCTCCAGAACTGCCAACCAACGTTATATATAATATAATGTATGGGCAGAAATATACCGAGGACAATCAAAAGGTTTTCGTTATACGTGGCATTGCCAACGGTCTGGAAATACAACTTGTTTTCAAGAAGATCAACGGGGACTGGAAACTCACTGAACAATATGAGTAATGCTTGCCGCATTGCTTTCGCACAAAATCGCTGTTTTCCGCAATCACAACTAAAAACAACGTAAATATAAACTAATGAGAGATTTAACTGACTATAGTCTTAAAGGGCACAACACTTTTGGCATTGATGTGAAATGCAGAAGATTTGTAGAGTTCGCAAACGTCAGGGAACTCGATACCGTGTTGTGCTCCCTCTCCGACGCTGACATGCCGCTTTTAGTCATCGGCATGGGCAGCAACATTCTGTTCACCTCGGATTTCAACGGCACTATTCTCCACTCTGACATAAAGGGAATTGAGCCGACCATCGAAGGCGATGATGTCTTTGTGCGCTGCGGCAGTGGCGAGAGAATGGATGACATAGTGAACTGTTGCGTTAACAACAACTGGTACGGACTTGAAAACCTGTCGCTTATACCCGGTGACGTGGGGGCTTCCGCCGTTCAGAACATCGGGGCTTACGGGGCAGAGATAAAAGACTGCATTTTCAATATCGAGGCGGTGGAACTAAAAACAGGAAGAAGAGTGGAGCTCTCCAACGAGGACTGTGGCTACGACTACCGGTGGAGCAACTTCAAAGGGGATTGGAAAAACCGCTTTGTCATCACTTTCGTTACTTATCGCCTCTCTAAGTCGTTCTCACCCAACCTTGAATATGGCAACATACGTGAAGAACTGGACAAAAGGGGTATCTCAGAGCCTGATGCCAAACAGTTGCGCAACGTGATTATCGACATCCGTAAAGCTAAGTTGCCTGACCCTGATATCGAGGGCAACGCCGGCAGCTTCTTCATGAACCCTATAGTGCCTATGGAGAAATTCCTCGAACTGAGGGATAAATATAATGACGTGCCCCACTACACCGTAAACGCTGAATTTACCAAAATCCCCGCCGGCTGGCTCATCGACCAATGTGGCTGGAAAGGGAAGTCGCTCGGCAGAGCCGGCGTTCATTCCCAACAGGCTCTCGTGCTCGTCAACCGTGGCGAGGCTACTGGCAAGGATATTCTGAAACTCTGCGAGAGGATAAGGTCTGACGTTAAGAAAAAATTCGGAATAGAAATCTCTCCGGAGGTGAACATATTCTGATTGAGGAAAATACATTCTTATTTGTGGCAACACACTTCGTAATATATCTTTTGGGCATTAATCTATTGACAAATGAAACTTACTTTCTTGGGAACCGGAACATCCGTTGGCGTGCCTTCCATAGGGTGTGATTGCAGGGTATGCCAGAGTACTGACCCGCACGACAAGCGTCTGCGTGCCTCTATTCTCGTGGAGACCCGCTCCACGAGAATTGTGGTTGACTGCGGTCCTGACTTCCGCCAGCAAATGCTTCAGCAGGAGTTCCGCAAGATTGATGCCGTGCTTGTCACGCATATCCACTACGACCATGTAGGGGGCTTGGATGACCTGCGCCCCTTCTGCCAGTTCGGTAGCGTCTATGTGTATGCCGACGAGGACACTGCCCGGAAACTGATGATCACCGTGCCTTATTGCTTCGCCGAGCACCGATACCCTGGCGTGCCGCGTATTCACCTTAACGTAATAAAGCCGCACATTCCTATGCTGGTGGGCGACATTGATGTGTTGCCGGTTAAGGTTATGCACGACAAGTTGCCTATCCTTGGCTACCGCTTCGGCGACCTTCTCTACATCACCGACATGAAATCGATTGACGAGGGGGAATTTGAATATTTCAAAGGGGTGAAAACCCTTGTCGTCAACGCCCTGCGCTTTGAACCTCAACATCACTCTCACCAGACTGTTGAACAGGCTATCGCTTTCGCACGCAAAGTGGGTGCCAAACGCACCTTCTTCACCCACCTATGCCATGGCATCGGCCTCCACGAGGAAACCAACCGCCTCCTCCCCGATGACATCAACTTGGCTTACGACGGACAGGTCGTTGATATTTGATTTTTAGAACATAGGCGTTTTCAACGACGACATAATTTTTACTTACGATAAACAGATATTGATATTTATTTTTTATCAATTTCAACTGTTTATTTCAGTTAATAATCGGTAAAATCACCAATATTTTTAAGAAAATATATTGCATAAGAACAAATCCACCTTATCTTTGCACTGTGTTTTTCATAGTATTAGATTTAAGGTTAACAAAAGGTTAGGAGTACGGCGGTACTCCTTTTTACTTTTATTGGGATATGTATTTCTAATTTACCAGTTGTGAAATGTTACTGTTCATTCAAAATCAAGAATACATGAAAACAAATTAATAATAAAAACGCGTATGAATAATTAAATGGATTATAAACTCTAAATATCCGTTGTGAGAATTTTGGAATATGTTAATTTTATAAAGTTGCCAATTCATGTCCGATAGCATGAATGGTTTGCATTATTTTATCATATCTTTCTT
>JAJPZD010000065.1 GCA_021204605.1 Prevotella sp. | reverse complement strand
TATTGAACAACGGACAAAAGGAAACTTTCAGTAACTTGGGTACTACTGCCGCAGGACAATTGGGCAACTCCGTATCATCCGTTATTTCAGAAATGGCTGGACAGGGTATTATCAACTCTGAGACGGCGAATGCGCTTGGCAACATCGCTCAGAATATGATGCCTGAACTGGAACAGGCGGGCAACAGCGTGGGACAGTCTATCCGTGATGCCTTCAAGACGGACACCCGCAATTTCTTCGCTGCTTCTATTATGCTCACTCAACCTCTTTATATGGGCGGAGGCATAACGGCAATGAACAGGATAGCGGCAATCAGCGAGGATCTTGCTGCCAACGATATCCAAAACCAGACGCAGAATATCCTTTACAACATTGATAATACGTACTGGACTGTAGTTTCTCTCAAACATAAGGAACAACTTGCCACAAGTTATCTCAAATTAGTTCAGAAACTGAGTGATGATGTTCAGAAAATGATTAATGAGGGGGTGGCTACTAAGGCTGATGGCTTGAAAGTTGAGGTGAAAGTCAATGAGGCGGAAATGCAACTCACGCAGGTTTCCAACGGGCTTGCTCTCGCTAAAATGCTGCTCTGCCAGTTGTGCGGCATTCCTATCAGTAAGGATATTGTTCTTGATGATGAGGATAAGGAATGTGTCTCTGACAGTAGCGATACGCCGCAGGCGGATATAGAAAATGCTATCGAGAACCGCCCCGAACTCAAGATGTTGCAGAACACTGTTGATATCAGTAAACAGAGCACTCGCCTTATCCGTGCGGAATATCTGCCGCAAGTGGCTCTCACTGCCGGTTATCTCATCACCAACCCCAGTGTTTACAATGGCTTTGAAAAGCGTTTCGAGGGTATCTGGAACGTCGGTGTCATGGTGAGGATGCCTGTATGGAACTGGTTTGAGGGCACTTACAAAATCAGGGCAAGCAAAGCGGCTACAAATATTGCGACTATGGAATTTGACGATGCGTGTGAAAGCGTAACTCTTCAGGTCAACCAGGGGGTGTTCAAGGTTTCGGAGGCTGAACGTAAATTGTCTATGGCGTCCAAAAACACGGAGCATGCCGACGAGAACCTGCGCTGCGCTAACCTCGGCTTTTCTGAGGGTGTCATGGATGTTACTGATGTTATGGCGGCACAGACGGCTTGGTTACAGGCTCGCTCGCAGAAAATTGACGCTGAAATTGATGTCAAACTTACTCAAATCAATCTAAAGAAAGTTCTCGGAGATTCATTATATTAAAGAAAACGTTATGACAGAAAAATCACAGAACAAAAATATATTCCTCGCTATCGGTTGTTTCGTAGTGGTCGTTATTATCGTGGGGGCTATCGGCTTCTTCACTTTCGGTAGGGGCGACGACATAATACAAGGTGAGGTTGAGGTGTCTGAATATCGTGTGTCTTGCAAGGTGCCTGGTCGTATCCTTGAACTGCGTGTCAAGGAGGGCGACTATGTAAAGGTGGGCGACACGCTCGCCATTATCGATGCTCCTGACATCGTGGCTAAAAAGGAACAGGCGCAGAGTGCGGAGAATGCTGCCAACGCTTTGAGCGAGATGGCTGCAAAGGGTGCCCGACAGGAACAGATTAGCGGGGCATACGAGGTTTGGCAACAGGCTAAAGCTGGTCTGGAAATAGCGGAGAAATCTTACAACCGTGTGCAACGGCTCTTCGATGAGGGTGTGATGACTGCCCAGAAACGGGACGAGGCGTTTGCCAACTACAAGGCTTTCGAGGCGCAGGAGAAGGCTGCCAAGAGTCAGTATGACATGGCTGTCAACGGTGCCCGCCGCGAGGAGAAATTGGCTGCTGCGGCCCAGGCTGACAGGGCTAAGGGGGCTGTCAACGAGGTGAACTCTTATATCAACGAGACTGTCCAGGTGGCTCAGGTCGAGGGTGAGGTGAGCGACATCTACCCGAAAGTGGGTGAACTAATCGGTGCCGGCTCGCCTATAATGAGCATCTCTATTCTCTCTGACCTTTGGGGTACGTTCAACGTGCGTGAGGACAGACTCGGCAACCTCAAGGAGGGTGAGGTGTTCACGGCGTTCTGCCCTGCGTTCAACAAGGACTTGCAGATGAAGGTATATTATGTTAAGGATAAGGGGAGCTATGCGGTATGGAAAGCTACAAAAACTACGGGGCAGTATGACCTCAAGACTTTCGAGGTGAAGGCTCGTCCTGTCGATAAGGTTGATGGCTTGCGCCCTGGTATGTCGCTTATCATTAAGAAATAATTTTTGCCATAGTGGATTTACAAGACTGCATACAACGGACTGTTGATGTGGCTTTGCGTGAATGTAACCGACTGAAACGCAACCACATTTACTTGTTCTGCATGGTCATTCTACCGCTCATCGTAATCATTTTCTTTACTACCCTTATGGGCTCTGGACAACCTGTCGATATGCCTGTGGGTATCGTGGATAATGACAACACTCCTACTTCTCGCTCATTGGTAAGACAGTTGGACGGCTTTCAGGCTTCCAAAGTGGTGGCTTACTATCCTAATGTTGCCGAGGCTCGCTCTGCAATTCAACGAAATAAGATTTATGCGTTTCTCTATATTCCGCATGGCACTACATCCGACTTGCTCGCCATGCGCCAGCCTAAAATATCATTTTATTACAGTTCTACATCCATCACGGCCGGGGCGTTGCTGTTCAAGGACTTGAAAACGGTCTCCACGCTCGGCTCTGCTGCGGTCGGGGCTTCACTGCTTTCATCAAAAGGACTGGCGGAAGAACATGTGATGGCGTTCCTCCAACCTATCGTTACGGAACTGCACCCTATCAACAATCCTGCTGTCAATTATAATGTGTATCTCAGCACAATGATTATCCCTGGCTGCCTCATGCTCTTTATTTTCATCCTTACACCTTATTCCATCGGTACGGAACTGAAATTCAATACTTCAAAAGAGTTGCTCGACAGGGCTGGCGGAAATATCTATATCGCAATGGTTGGAAAACTGCTGCCTCAAACGCTGATTTTCCTCGCCATCACTTACATTTATATGTTCTATGTGTTCGGGATACTCAACTTTCCGCGTCCTGGCGGTATCGGAATGATTTTGCTTCTCGGACTGCTTTCCGTACTTGCGGCTCAAGGCTTCGGAATGTTCATGTTCGGTCTCGTTCCCTCGCTCCGTATGTCAATGAGTGTGTGCAGCTTATGGGCGGTGCTAAGTTTTTCGCTTTCCGGTACTGCCTTCCCTGTACCTGAAATGGACTCTGAAATTCAGGCTCTCGCCTTGCTGTTCCCACTCCGCCATTATTATATGGTGTATCAGTTGGGTATCTTCAACGGCTATTCTCTCTCCTACACCATTCCTTACATCGCTGCTCTCATTGTCTTCGCCGCTCTGCCTCTGCTCGTGTTGTTGCGGATTCGCAAGGCTCTGAATGAGTTTGTTTATATACCATAAAGTGTGCAAAATATGGGGAAACGAAACAACGAGAATACTGACGAGGGGTCGCAAGGCTTTCTGAGCATTTGGGCTAATCAGATGAGGGCTATCTTCAAGGATGAGGGTATTCTTATTTTCGCTTTCCTTGTCCCTATACTCTATCCTCTGCTCTATTCTTGGATCTACACTAACGAAGTAGCTCGTGAGGTTCCCGTTTCTATCGTGGATATGTCGCACAGCAACCTCAGTCGTGAGTTCATCGATAAGTTTGATGCCTCACCCAACACAAGGGTGGCTTATCATTGCGATAACCTCAACGAGGCGAAAGACTTAATCGGTCAGCAAAAGGTTTTCGGTGTCCTTTATTTCCCAGAAGATTTCCAGTCTTCTGTTTACAGAATGGAACAAAGTCACGTGCAGGTGTTCTGTGACATGAGTTTCATGCTTTACTACAAAGCCGTTTTTGAGACGGCAACAGAGGTCTCGCAAGAGATAAATACCAACATACAAATTGAACGCTCTGGCAACTGGACAGCCCGTGAAGATGAAATCTCCACAAAACCTCTCGACTTCGACGAGGTGCAAATCTTCAACCCCACTGGCGGTTACGGAACTTTCATCCTCCCTGGTGTCCTTATGCTCATCATCCAACAAACTCTCCTCCTTTCCATCGGTCTTTTGGCCGGCTCCAAACGTGAAAAAGCGCAACTTTCATCCTCCTCAAGCAATAATGTAGCCTTCCCCCTTAGGGGGGAGCAGGAGGGGGCTTTCCTTCGGGAGTTGGTGGGGACTTTCTTATCTTTCTTTCTCATTTATGCAGTCATGGCAGCCTACAACACGTTGCTTGTTCCCAAACTATTCCATTTCACTTCATTGCTTCATGCCCCAGATATGTTATTATTCATGTTTCCCTACTTATTGGCATGTATTTTCTTTGCAATGACAGTATCTTTTGCTGTAAAGTACAGGGAAAATGTTATGTTAATTGTAGTATTCTCCTCAATCATATTCCTGTTTATTTCCGGTGTCTCATGGCCGCAGAGCAGCATCCCAAAGTTTTGGCAGTGGGTATCATCGCTCATCCCGTCCACCTTCGGCATCCGTGGCTTCATCAGAATGAACACCATGGGCGCACGTCTCAGCGACATAATGCCCGAATACATCGCTCTCTGGCTCCAAACCATATTCTATTTCATCCTCACCCTGTGCATCACAAAATACTACCGCAACAAGAGCTTAAAAAAAATATAATAATATTTATGTCAGATTTATATATTAGAGTAAACATTATTATATTATAACTACCTGCAGTCCAAGAGATTGATGGCGGCATAATGGCGATAATTAATCGCAGAACTGCCAATGACATCATTGCACAAGAACCACTCTGTATTTTTCAGTTGTTCACCGCTACGTCATACCTCTTATGAGGGTTTTAGGGCACTCTTAAAACTTTTTTCTGAAACATTTTCATGTTTCAGAAAAAAGTCTTAACTTAGCACCCTAATTTAGGCACAAAATAGCTTAAAACGAAAGGAAACCGCCTTAAAGGGCATTCTCAACAAAAAACATTGTAATTGAAATGGATATTAGTAACACGTTTGATCAGGACAGAATTATCAAGATTAACATCGAGGAGGAGATGAAATCCTCTTATATCGACTACTCGATGTCTGTTATTGTCGCACGTGCCTTACCTGACGTACGCGACGGCTTTAAGCCCGTTCACCGACGTATTCTCTTTGGTATGATGGGTATCGGCAACACAAGCGACAAACCCTATAAGAAATGCGCACGCGTCGTAGGCGAGGTGCTCGGTAAGTATCACCCCCATGGCGACAGCTCCGTTTACGGTGCACTCGTAAGAATGGCACAAGACTGGAACATGCGCTACACCCTCGTGGACGGACAGGGCAACTTCGGCAGCGTGGATGGCGATTCACCGGCAGCCATGCGTTACACCGAATGTCGCCTCTCGAAGATGGGCGAGCATATCATGGACGACCTCGACAAGGAAACCGTGGATATGACCAACAACTTTGATGATTCTCTCACGGAACCTTCCGTAATGCCGACAAAGATTCCTAACCTGCTTGTAAACGGTGGTAACGGCATCGCCGTGGGTATGGCCACGAATATCCCTACTCACAACCTCGGTGAGGTGATAGATGGCTGCTGTGCTTATATCGACAACCCAGATATCGATACCGACGGCCTCATGCAGTATATCAAGGCACCAGACTTCCCTACGGGTGCTTATATCTATGGTATTCAGGGGGTAAAGGATGCTTACGAGACAGGGCGCGGACGTATCGTAATGCGTGCAAAGGCAGAGATAGAGAGTTCTGAATCGCACGACAAGATTGTTGTAACAGAAATTCCTTACGGCGTCAACAAGGCGCAACTTATCGAATATATCGCAGACCTCGTCAAAGAGGGCAAGCTCGATGGCATCAGCAATGCCAACGACGAGTCGGGCAGACAGGGCATGCGTATCGTCATCGACGTAAAAAGGGATGCCAACGCGAATGTCATTCTCAACAAACTGTTCAAGATGACGGCTCTGCAAAGCTCGTTCTCCGTCAACTGTATCGCCCTCGTCAAGGGTCGCCCCCGTCTGCTGACGTTGAAGGAGTGTGTGCAGTATTTCGTTGAGCACCGCCATGATGTTACCATACGCAGGACCAAATATGACCTCCGTAAGGCACAGGAACGCGCACACATCCTTGAGGGTCTAATCATCGCTTGCGACAATATTGATGAGGTGGTACATATCATACGCGCCTCGAATACTCCTTCTGATGCCTGCCGTAACCTTGAGCAGCGTTTTGAGTTGGATGAATTACAGTCGAAAGCTATCGTTGACATGCGTCTCTCACAACTCACAGGCCTTCGCATGGAGCAGTTGCACGCCGAGTATGAGGAATTGGAACGCCAGATCACTTACCTGCAGTCTATCCTCGATGACCCTGAATTGTGCAAGAAGGTGATGAAAGAAGAACTTATCGCCGTAAAGGAGAAATATGGCGACGCACGACGCACTGAAATAAAATATTCAAGCGAGGACTTCAATCCAGAGGACTTCTATCCCAACGCCCCTGTAGTCATCACTATCAGCCATCTCGGATACATCAAGCGCACACCTCTATCTGATTTCCGTGAACAGGCAAGGGGTGGTGTAGGCAGCAAAGGGGCACAGAGCCGTGACCAGGACTTCACGGAGTATATCTATCCTGCCACAATGCACAACACTATGATCTTCTTCACCAAGAAGGGACGCTGCTACTGGCTGAAATGCTATGAGATTCCAGAGGGCGCCAAGAACTCCAAAGGAAGAGCTATTCAGAACTTGCTCAACATAGAGAGCGGCGACAGCGTGAACGCTTTCCTGCGCCTCCGTGGTCTTGATGATCCTGACTTCATAAACTCTCATTATATCGTTTTCGCCACCAAGCGTGGCTTGATCAAGAAAACCGTCCTCGAGGCTTACAGTCGTCCGCGAGCCAACGGTGTCAACGCTATCAACATTGTTGAGGGAGATGAGGTGGTTGAGGTGCGCCTTACAAACGGCAAGAACGAACTGATTGTGGCTGACCGCAACGGGCGTGCGGTAAGGTTCCATGAATCTGCCATCCGTCCTACCGGCCGTGTATCCGCCGGCGTGCGTGGCATGCGCCTCGACGAAGGCGACGATGAGGTTGTCGGCATGGTGGTTGTCAACAAGCCTGATGTCGAGTCGATTATGGTGGTCAGCGAGAATGGCTATGGCAAGCGCAGCCAAGTGGACGATTACCGCATCACCAATCGTGGTGCCAAGGGGGTCAAGACGCTCAACATCACGGAAAAGACCGGCCGCCTCGTGGCTATCAAGGTGGTAACAGATGACAACGACCTGATGATTATCAACAAGAGCGGTATCCTCATACGCCTCAAGGTCTCCGACTGCCGTATAATGGGACGTGCCACACAGGGAGTGCGGCTTATCAACCTCACCAAGAAGAACGATGTCATCTCCAGCGTCTGCAAGGTGATGAGCTCCGACCTCGAGGCTATCGCCGAGGCTGAAAGCCGCAAGGACTGGGCGGCAACTAACCCTGAGGCCGCTAAACAAGCTGATAGCAATAGCAACACCAGTGAGAACATCAATGAAAGTGAAAACGGCACTGTCGAAGACATCAACAACGCTCCTGAAATTGAGAGCGTAAACAACGTTGATAACTCTGATGATAACGATTCTGAAATTTAATAATCTATAAAAACATTAGTTATGAAAAAGTTAATTATGTTGGTGGCGACTGCATTCATTTGCATGTCCGCTTCTTCGCAAGAAGTGTTTAAGAACGTTTCCAAGACAAAGGACTACGATGAGGCTGCTCAAATACTCAACAGTAGTCTTAGTGGCATGACGGCAGAGGAAAAGGCCAAGTGCTACAACTACTTGGTTGATCTGTCTTATGAGAAAATCGTCAAGGAACAAGCTATTATGACCGAGAACCAATTGAACGAGCAGATGAAGAAAAAAGTCTCTCCGTTTGACACCGTGGGCTTCTACAATGCTATGCTTAAGGCATACCAGGACATACAGCTCTGTGACGAGTTCGACAACCAGCCTAATGAGAAGGGCAAGGTTAAACCTGCTTTCCGCAAGAAAAACGCCGAGCGTTTCTTCCCTATCCGCTATCACCTCATAAATGGCGGTGTTTACTATCAGAGTATCGACGATGCTCTCTCTTACAAGTGCCTTGCCACTTACGTTGAGAGTGCCAACTATCCTGTTTTTGATGAGACCACAAAACCTGTCGATGAGAACCTCGGTCAGATTGCTTTCTATGCAGCACGTGATGCTTATTTGACTCAAGACTATGCAAGTGCGGAGAAGTATGCCGACATCGCTATGCAGGATGAAAGTACGGCTAAGGACGCCATGCAGGTCAAATTGGCAGTCATGCAGGCTGAGCTCAATTCTCACGAGGATAGTATCGCATACGTCAACAAGCTGAAGGACATATATGCTTCTGATGAGAGCAATGAGATGATTTTCAGTACTTTATGCCAGATGTTAGTCGCTGTCAATGACCTCGATGGCATGGATGCTCTCGTTCAACAGAAATTGGCGCAAGATCCGAATAACCTCACTGCCCTGCTGCTCAAAGGGCAGGCCAACTACGAGAAGCACAACTGGGACAATGCAATCGCTGACTTCACAAAGGCTACTGAAGTGCAGCCTGAAAACATAGCTGTCATCGCTCTCATCGGAAACTCCTATATGTACAAGGCTAAGGAAATGGCTGAAATAGCGCAGAATGCCGGCAGCCTGACTTCTGACCAAGAGAATGAAATTATCGGTATCTACAAAGAGGCTATCACCTGGCTCGAAAAGGCCAAAGACCTTGATGTTGTAAAAGAATTCAAAAGCTATTGGGCTTATCCCCTCTACAACTGCTGCTATGTAGTTTACGGAGAGGACGATGCCAAGACCATCGCCGCTCAAAGCAATATGCAGTGATCTTTAAATATGCATTATATGTATATTTGACTATAATGTATGCAATGGCAGATAGACTCCGTTTGTCTGCCATTATTTATAATTTTATTTTGCAACGATATTTTGTTATTTTGACTTAGGTATTAATTTTTCATTCATCATTTTTAATTTATCTTGTTTTATGCCCATAAGAGCTTTCCTTTTTCTCATCCTCTTTATTTTCCCTTTCATCGTCATTCCCGCTCAGAAAGCCGAAATCACACAGGCGCGTTCCAACATCCGCACCGGCAGCGACCTCGATAAGGCGGAGGCATCAATGCGCAGTCTGCTCAAGGACTCCACAAACAGAGACAACATCAAAATTTATCTCACTCTTGCCGATGCTGTCAGAAAGCAATACGACGTTGCCAACGAGAAAATGTATCTGAAAGATAATGCCGACACTGCTTCTTTCTTCTCCCTGTCGCGCAATATGTTCAATTCTTACGAGGCTCTCGACAGCGTGGACGCACGCCTAAGCGGAAGCAAGCCCAAATTCCGCAAGAAAAACGCTGCTTTCCTCAACAAATATCACGTCAACCTCTACCGCGGCGGTTTGTTCTTTCTGAAAAAAGCCGACTATGAGCAGGCGTTCTCAATGTTCGACGCTTACATAAACTGCGTCAGACAACCACTTTTTACCGACTATAATTACAGATATTCCGACTCGCTGTGCCTCTCCGCCACCTTCTGCACGATGTACTGCGGATATAAGCTTAACAACTCTGATTATGCCCTCAAATACAAAAAACTGATTCTTGACAGCGACAAGTACCGATCCAAGGCGTTGCGTTATCTCGTAGAGATTTATCTTCAGAAAGAAGACACATTAAACTATGTCAACACCTTGCACGAAGGCTTTGACATGGACAGGGCTTCAAAATTCTATTTCACCCGCTTGGTTGATTACTACAACAACAACGACAAACTCGATTCCGCATTATACATAATCAACTCCGCACTCGCCACCAATCCGAGTAATGCCTTATTCCTCGCGGCTAAAAGCAGCGTATTGTTGAACATGGGACGTTACCTCGAATGTGTCAAAGCAAGCGACAAGGCACTCGCACTCGACGATGACCTACCCGATGTATATTTCAATGCCGGCATCTCGTATTTCAATCTCGCTCTCCTCCTTGAGAACGATGCAGAGAATTACATGGCAAAACAAAGCCAGTTACTCGAATACAACCGTCTGGCCCTCCCCTACATGGAGAAATACCGCCAACTCTGCCCCACACAAAGGAAAAAGTGGGTTCCCTCACTCTACCACATTTACTACAACCTCAACATGGGACCACAGTTCGAGGAAATTTGCAAAGTAGTAGCCGAACTCAAACAAGAGGCAGGTAAATAGCTACAAATCTATTTCCTCACCTCCCCCATATCCAACACCACTAAAACAACAAAGTGGTCTCCTTTCTACTCCTTCTCAATGCCAACTCTTAACATTCAACTCTTAGCTCCACAGATTCGGCACCGCCGCACTGGTTTTCACAAAATATAGGGGTACGATTTATCGAGGCCTTCATCAAGCAGTATTCCAAGCCCCCAAATGGGTGGGAAGGGGATTTAGGATGTTTATTTTGCACTAACTGCGCTTTCCCCTATCACAATAAGTAGGTATTTTTGTGTTTTCAGGTATCGTAAATTTGCAAATCACAAGATTTCTTGCCCCAAAAGTTTTATTTTTGCATTGATTTTCGGAAAAGCATTAGAGATTAAAAACAGAATTTTTAATTTAAAAACGGACGAAAATGAGACTATCGGAACTGAAGACAGGAGAGAAAGCCATTATCGTAAAGGTATTGGGACACGGTGGCTTCCGCAAGAGGATTGTGGAGATGGGATTTATCGACGGCAAGGAAGTGGAAGTGCTGCTGAACGCCCCGTTGCAAGACCCTGTGAAATACAAGATAATGGGTTACGAGCTTTCCCTGCGCCACAGCGAGGCGGCCATGATAGAGGTGATGTCGGAGGAAGAGGCGAGGAAAATCCACGAGGAGCAAAAGAGCGAAACAACACCAGAGGACGTGTCTCACGTGGAGGACAACTGTGATGACCTATTATATAAGGTAGCAACACAAAAGAGTAAGACGATAAACGTGGCTCTTGTAGGAAACCCCAACAGTGGAAAGACATCTCTATTCAATTTCGCATCTGGGGCGCACGAGAGGGTAGGCAACTATTCAGGTGTAACAGTAGATGCGAAAGTAGGACACGTGAACCGCAACGGCTACCGTTTCGACCTTGTGGATTTGCCGGGAACATATTCTCTCTCAGCATACAGTCCTGAGGAGCTTTATGTGAGGAAACACATAATTGACAAGACCCCAGACGTGATAATCAACGTGATAGATTCAAACAACCTTGAGAGAAACCTATATTTGACTACCCAGTTGATAGACATGAACATCAAGACGGTAGGAGCATTGAACATGTTTGACGAGGTAGAAGCAAGAGGCGACAAGTTAGACTGCGACAAGCTCGGAGAATTGTTCGGTATGCCGATGATACCCACCGTGTTCAAGACAGGGCGAGGTGTGGATGAGCTGTTTGAGGCTGTGATAGCCGTGTATGAGGGCGACAACGAGGGCGGGAAATACCAAACGAGGCACATCCACCTGAATCACGGAAAGTACATCGAGCCTGCGATAGACGAGGTAAAGGAAAAGATACAGATTAACGAGCAGATAAGGTACAAATACTCTACCCGTTTTCTGTCGATAAAAATGTTGGAGAGAGACTCGAAAATCGAAGAACTGATAAAGACGCTGCCGAATGGAGACGAGATAATTGCCACAAGAGACAGAGTAGCTGAGGAGATACTTAGGGAGACCAAAGAAGACAGTGAGACGGCTATCATGAACGCCAAATACGGCATCATCAACGGAGCGTTGCAAGAGTCAGGCTGTGAGGAGGGCAAGAAGACCGACACCTACCACATCACCCACGTGCTTGATGCATTGGTGACAAACAAATACGCAGGATTCCCAGTATTCATTCTGTTTATGTACATAATGTTCGAGGTAACGTTCTCTTTGGGACAGTACCCGATGGATTGGATAGATGCGGGAGTAGGAGCGTTGAGCGATTTCCTTGAGGCTACGATGCCAGAGGGAATATTGAAAGCGATGGTGATAGATGGAGCGATAGCCGGAGTAGGAGCAGTGATAGGATTCCTGCCTCAGATTATAATCCTCTATTTCTTCATTTCGTTCATGGAAGACTCAGGATATATGGCAAGAGCTGCATTCATCATGGACAAGCTGATGCACAAGATGGGACTTCACGGAAAGTCATTCATCCCATTGGTAATGGGGTTCGGCTGCAACGTGCCGGCAGTGATGGCGACGAGGACGATAGAGAACAGGCGCAACCGACTTGTAACGATATTGATATTGCCGTTGATGAGTTGTTCAGCCCGTCTGCCGGTATATA
>JAJPZD010000067.1 GCA_021204605.1 Prevotella sp. | reverse complement strand
TCTCCAATTGCTCGATGGCTAAGCCTTCGAACAGGTCTTTCCTGCCCTCGAAATACACTTTCAAGGTGGAAAGCAACAATGACTTTCCAAATCTACGTGGACGTGAGAGAAAATAGAATTTACCCGTTGACGTCAACTCGTACATCCGGGCTGTCTTGTCAACGTAAACACAACCTTCTTCTCGCAAATCCTCGAAAAATTGAATTCCTATCGGATAAAGCATTGCAAGTTAAAAGTTAAAAGTTAAAAGTTAAAAGTTCATTTTTGCTTGAGAGGTTGCCACTTAGGGCATTTATCATCACATCACTGAAATTTTGTCAAAAGTACAAATAATTTCCGATAAATGAACTTATTTTTATTTTTTATCTTTTCTTTTGCGAAGCATTGGTGACTCTAAACTTTTAACTTTTAACTTTTAACTGCGCATTGCCGCAGGCATGTTTTTTCATTCTCCATTTATAATTTCCCCACCGCATTGTAGGGACCTCGATTTATCGCGTCCGCCCCTATACACAATCAGGCTCTTTATTCTTTATTCTGTAGGATTCCGATTTATCGAGGACCATTTTTTCATCAAAAATGTGAGGAAATAGGGCAATGTATAGAACTTGCCGTTGAAACCGATATTCTTGTAGCAAAGTTTTATGCCATATCTGATGTCTGGGTACTTATCGCTGTTGATAAGGGTGTTTAGCGAGGCGGTGGCACCGTCTTTCGCCTTCACTTCAACGGGGATAAGCGAGTTGGCATCCCTCACGAAGAATTCCATCTCAATGGATGGCTTGTCGCTGTTATAATAATATAGGTGATAGCCTTGTTTCACGAGCATGTCGGCAACAACATTCTCATATATCGCACCCTTATATGTTCCGAAGTTCCTGTTAGCCATCAAATCTTCCTGAGCCTCATCATCGAGCGATGCTATCAACAGTCCTGTATCTTTGAAGTAGATTTTATACAGCTTAGGGTCATAGTTCCCTTTCAGAGGCAGTTCCGGGAAATTAAGGCAATAGCTGGGATTTATCACGCCGGCATCAGCGAGCCATTCCACGCAACCGATATAATCACGGTTCCTGGCGTTGCGTGCCACCTTGGTAATCTGAAATCTCTTGTTCTCCTTAGCCAAGAACGTGGTGATATGGTTGTAGATAACCTTAATTTTGCTCTTATCCAACCCTACTGCGTATTTTGTGATATCCTCCTCATAGTCGATAAGCAACTGGCGTTGGAGGTGCAAAATCCCACTGAACGTGCCGTTGTGGATATAGGTGTTCACAACAGCCGGCATACCTCCCAATGTAACATAGTCGAAGAAAAGCCCGAACATGACATCCAACTGCAACTGCGAGAATGGCCTCACCTCTATTATATGCTGGAGAAGGCCGTCAATAAAATCATCTGAATAGCCCTTCGCCCAAAGAAACTCCTCAAAGTCCATAGAGTGCATCTCGTAATCCTCCTTATAGCCTACACTGTTCGACTCTATCTCCTTGTAGTTGATGCCCATCAGCGAGCCGGAGCAGACCACGTCAAAACGGCCGTCAAGGTGGAAGAATTTCAATGATGTGGCGCAATTGGGGCACGCCTGCAACTCGTCAAAAAAGAAGATGGTGTGGTTTGGAATAAATGAGATGTCTGGTTTCAACAGCGAAATGTTTTTTATTATCCTGTCAACAGCAAAGCCGTCATCGAAAATACTCCTATATTGGGGCTGCTCCACAAAGTTTATCTCTATGATATTCTGATAATTGTTTTTTGCGAACCATTCTATGGAGCGAGTTTTGCCTATCTGCCTCGCCCCCTTTACTATCAACGGCTTCCTGCCGGGATTGCTTTTCCAATCTATCAGAAACCTATCGATCTTTCTTCTCAACAACTTTTCCATAATTTCTTTATCTTAACAACTTATCCATCATTTTTTACTCAACAACTTATCCATAACCGTCTGTTTCTCAACTGCAAAGATACTGCTTTTCACATAATCCGCCATAAAAATCAGCGATTTTTCACATAATCCGCCATATTTTTGGGTAAAATTTCACATAATCCGCCATAAAAATCACCGTTTTTTCACATTTTCCCCCGCCATTACCTTGTATTTTTTCATTTTTCGGTTGTTTTTTACCTTGTATTTTTTCATTTTTATTATCTTTGCACTCAAAATCAAAGAGTTACGACTATGTATTACTCAAGAAGAATTGATGGCTTTCTGTCAGAGTGGGCTTCTCGTTCCACTCATAAGCCATTGTTGTTGAGAGGAGCACGTCAAGTGGGTAAATCCACAGCAGTCACCATCTGGGTGAGCAAGTGTAATTTTCGCACAAAAAGAAAAAAGAACGATAAAAATTTGCGGGAACGGTAAATTTGCAGTATCTTTGCAGCCAGTTAGTAATGGAATGGGCGTTTAGCTCAGCTGGTTTAGAGCATCTGCCCTACAAGCAGAGGGTCGGCGGTTCGAATCCGTCAACGCCCACAGATAAGTCTTACAACACAGGTTGTAAGACTTATTATTGTTTTAAATCAGCCGTTAAATAGCATTAATTCAAAAAGAATTTACATAAACGGATATAGTATGTGGATTTTTTTCTCTAATTTTGCACGCAATAATTTTTAATTCTTACGCTATGTCATCATTTGTTTCAGATAAAATCGTGATGGACGGTCTGACCTTTGACGATGTTCTCTTGGTTCCTGCTTATTCAGAAGTGCTGCCTAAGGCAGTGGAGTTAAAAACGAGGTTCACACGTAACATCGCGTTGAATATACCGTTTGTCACGGCAGCTATGGATACTGTCACCGAGTCGGCAATGGCAATCGCCATAGCCCGAGAGGGTGGTATCGGAGTGATTCACAAGAATATGTCCATTGAGGAGCAGGCACGCCAGGTGGCTATCGTGAAGCGTGCGGAGAACGGCATGATCTACGACCCTGTAACAATACGCCGTGGCTCCACCGTTCATGAGGCATTAGGCATGATGGCAGAGTATCATATCGGTGGCATTCCCGTTGTGGATGAGGAGAACCACTTGGTGGGCATTGTTACCAACAGGGACTTGCGTTTTGAGGACCGCCTTGACAGGACCGTCGATGAGGTGATGACAAAGGAGAACCTCGTTACCACGAAGATACAGACCGACCTTAAGGCCGCCGCGAATATCCTTAGAGAGAACAAGATAGAGAAATTACCTGTGGTGGACAACGACAACAAGTTGTTAGGGCTTATCACATACAAGGACATCACGAAGGTCAAGGACAAGCCGATGGCTTGCAAGGACGAGAAAGGCCGTCTGCGTGTCGCCGCCGGCGTGGGTGTGACTGTTGACACGCTCGACAGGATGCAGGCCCTTGTTGACGCAAAGGCAGATGCTATTGTGATTGACACCGCACACGGTCATTCCATGTATGTCATCGAGAAACTTGCGGAGGCGAAGAACGCTTTTCCCAATGTTGACATTGTGGTAGGCAACGTGGCAACCGGGACGGCGGCAAAGATGCTCGTGGAGAATGGCGCCGACGCCATAAAGGTGGGCATCGGCCCCGGCAGTATATGTACCACACGTATCGTGGCGGGGGTCGGCGTCCCACAGTTGAGTGCTGTCTATGACGTGGCTTGCGCTTTGGATGGCACCGACATACCACTTATCGCAGATGGAGGCCTGCGCTATTCTGGCGACGTCGTGAAGGCATTGGCTGCCGGCGGTCATTCGGTGATGATAGGCTCTCTTGTAGCAGGCACGGAGGAGAGCCCTGGCGACACTATTATCTTCAACGGCAGGAAATTCAAGAGCTACCGGGGCATGGGCAGTCTTGAGGCCATGGAGAATGGCTCTACCGACCGCTATTTCCAGCAGGGCACGAAAGACGTGAAGAAACTGGTGCCGGAGGGTATCGCCGGGCGCGTGCCATACAAGGGAACGTTGCAGGAGGTGATCTACCAGCTTGTGGGTGGTCTGCGCTCCGGTATGGGCTATTGCGGTGCAAGGGACATCACCGCCCTTCATGATGCGAGGTTCGTCCGCATCACCAATGCCGGTGTGCTTGAGAGTCATCCGCATGACATCTCTATAACGAGCGAGGCGCCCAACTATTCCCGTCCGGAGTGAGATATATAAAAGAAATATAACTACCAAAATATAAAGATGAAGTTTTTAATGCTTTTCATTGCCGCTCTGCTTTGCGCGGACGTGGCAAACGCACAGGAGGAGGATCCGGTGTTGATGAAGATCAACGGTGTTCCCGTGCTGCGTTCAGAATTTGAGTATTCTTACAACAAGAACAACTCTGATGATGTTATCGACAAGAAAACTGTCGATGAGTATGTTGACTTGTTCATCAACTATAAGTTGAAGGTCATTGCCGCCAATGATGCGCAGCTTGACACACTCACTTCGTTTAAAAAGGAATTTGCCATGTACCGTGACCAGCAGGTCCGCCCGGCTTTCGTGAACGATGAAGACTTGGAAAAGGAGGCGCATGAGATTTATGACCGTACCAAAGAGCGTATCGGCGATAAAGGCCTTATAAAACCAGCCCATATCCTCGTATATGCTTCACAGGATGCATCGGAAGAGGAGCTTGAGATAGCCCATCAGCGTGCCGACTCCATCTATAATGCCTTGAAGGAAGGTGCCGACTTTGCAGAGTTGGCACAGAAACTGTCGGAGGATCCCGGTACGGCGAAGAACGGTGGTGAACTGCCGTGGATACAGCCCGGTCAGACTCTCAAGGAGTTTGAGGATGCTGCCTACGCCCTTGAGGTGGGGGAGATGAGCGAGCCGGTGCAGTCGCCTGTCGGCTACCACATTATATTATTAAAGGGTCACAAGGATTTTGAGCCTTACGACACTCTGCGCAACGACATTCTGCGTTTCATCGATGCCCGTGGCATTCGTGAGCAGATAATAGACAAGAAATTGGCGGAGTTGGTGGAACAGTCGGGTGGAGAACTGACTAAGGAGGATATCCTCGCCAACAAGACAGAGGAGCTCTCTGCTGATAATCCGGAGCTGAGAAATCTTGTCCGTGAGTATCATGATGGCCTGCTGCTGTATGAGATCAGCAACCGCGAGGTATGGGACAAGGCGGCAAAGGATGAGGCAGGCCTTGAGATGTATTTCTCCAAGAACAAGAATAAATATGCTTGGGACACACCACGCTACAAGGGTATGGTGTATCACGTTAAGCAGAATGAAGATGTGAAGGCAGTGAAAGACTGTGTGAAGAAACTTGCTTTTGACAAGTGGGCGGATAAGTTGCGCACCACGTTCAACAGCGACTCCGTGCTTAGGATACGTGTGGAGAAAGGCGTATTCAAGGCGGGCGACAATGCTTTCATCGACAAAATGGTGTTCAAGAAGGATACTACCGTTACGGCAGTGAAGGACTTCCCTATTGACGCTGTATATGGCAAGCTCTTGAAGAAGCCCGACAGCTATGAGGACGTGCGCGGACTTGTAACGGCAGACTATCAGGATATGCTTGAGAAACAGTGGGTTGCCGAACTGCGAGAGAAATATCCTTTTGAGGTTGACTATGAGGTACTGAAAACGGTAAATAACCACTGACAGGAATGAGACACTCTGGAAGGATATTGTTGTGGCTCGCAGTCTCATCGCTGTTCTTCGCCAATATGAGTGCACGCTACTTGACAGACGAAGGGCAGAGAGCAGGGCAAGATACCGTGCAGGTGGCTGCCAATGATACTGCCATGTCGCCTGCGCAAGACATAGCGGTCATTGACACTGTCGGCGTGGCTGCTGATAGTGTTGTGGCAAAGACCGACACTGCCGCAACAGACACTGCAGAGGAGGAGGTGAACCTTGCGAGCATCATCGACGAGGTGATATGGGTGGTCGGCGACGCTCCTATCCTTATGTCGGATGTTGAGTCCACACGCCTGCAGGGGGAGTTGGACGGTACTAAATGGGACGGCAATCCCGACTGTGTGATACCAGAGCAGCTTGCCATTCAGAAACTGTTCCTTCACCAGGCGGAAATCGACAGTGTGGAGGTCAGCGAGTCGGAGGTGGCGCAGAGTGTGGAGCGTCAGATCAACTATTGGCTGCAGATGGTTGATGGCAACAGGGAGAAACTTGAGGAATACAAGAGGATGTCGATCACGGAGATGCGCCTGCAGTTGCACGACGATTTCCGCAACCGTCTGATGATAGACAAGGAAAAGGAAAACCTTGTAGAGGATATCACAGTGTCTCCTGCTGATGTGCGTAAGTATTTCAATGACCTTCCCGAAGACAGTATTCCCATTGTCCCTACAGAGGTAGAGGTGGAGATAATAGTGCGCTATCCCCGTGTGGAGCAGGAGGAGATCGACAGGGTGAAAGACGAGCTGCGCGACTACACCGACCGTGTTACGAGAGGCGAGACATCTTTCGCAACGTTGGCGAGACTGTATTCTGAAGACCCGGGTACAGCGCGTCAGGGCGGAGAGTTTGAGGATTACGTGGGGCGTGGCATCCTTGACCCTGCTTTTGCGACCGTGGCGTTCAACCTTACTGACCCGAAGAAGATCTCCAAAATCGTAGAGACTGAATTCGGCTATCATATCATCCAGTTGATAGACAAGCGTGGAGACAAGATCAAGGTGCGGCATATCCTGCGTAAGCCCGTGGTATCACAAGAGGCTATAAATACGGCATTGGCAAACCTTGATACCCTCGCCACAGACATCAGGGCGGAGAAATTCACTTTTGAACAGGCGGCCTCTGTTGTCTCTGACGACAAGGATACGCGCAACAACAACGGTCTGATGTCCAATTTCACCGAGATGGGGCGCACGAGCAAGTTTCAGTTGCGTGAGTTGCCTGCGGAAATAGCCAAGACAGTGGATACGTTGCAGGTGGGCGAGGTGTCGGCGCCGTTTCAGATGATCAGTGAGGCTAACGGCAAGCTGCAATGTGTATTGGTGAAGCTGAAAAGCCGCGTGGAGACCCACCGTGCCACGATAACGGAGGATTTCCAGACGATGAAAGACATAGTGCTTGCCAAGCGCAAGGATGAGTTTATCAGGGATTGGATACAGAAGAAAATCAAGAATACATACGTGAAGATCAGCGACCGGTATAGGGATTGTGATTACGAGTACGAGGGTTGGGTCAGATGACTAAGGAGAAAAGGTATAAATTATCACTCTGCGGGCATAAGGTACTTTTTTCGGTTATCTTATGCCTGTTTGGACTTAGCGTGTTGGGACAGTCGCACGTAACAAAGAAGAAGGAGCGTCCCAAGACCGATGAGCGCATCTATCTTGTGCATGCCGACCGCCTGAGATACGACCAGTATGGCAAGAATCCTACGGCACAGGTGCTTAACGGCAATGTGGAGTTCAAGCACAAGGGGGCACGCCTGTTGTGCGATAGTGCGTATTTCTATCAGGAGTCGAACTCCCTCCGTGCTTTCAGTAATGTGAAGATGTATCAAGGTGATACTCTCTCTTTGTTCAGCGACTATGCTTATTACGACGGCAACGAGCAGATGGCGGAGTCGCGATATAACGTTATACTCACACATAGGCAGACAAAACTCTATACCGACAGCCTTAACTACGACCGCCTGTATGGTATTGGCTATTTCTTCGAGGGTGGCAAGATGATCGACAAGGACAACGTATTAGTGTCCGACTGGGGCGAGTATGATACCGAGACGCGCCAGTCGGTGTTCTACTATGACGTGAACTTGAAAAATCCTAAGTATGTGATGAATACCGATACCCTGTATTATGACACCAACACTTCGGTGGCTCATGTTACAGGTCCTTCGGAAATAGTGTCCGACGACAACATCATCCATACCATCGATGGCTTCTACGATACCGACAACGACAGGGCAAGACTTTACCGGCGTTCCACCATAGAGAACAATGGAAAGACAATCACTGGGGACAGCCTTTTCTACGATGAGACTACCGGCATCAGTGAGGGCTTCCATAATGTGGTGTATATAGACATGGAGAACAAAAACCAGTTGAACAGCGAGTATCTATGGTACAACGAGATGAACGGTGCGGCCCTTGCTACTGACAGTGCGGTGATGAGGGAGTTCTCGCAAGGAGATACGCTTTATGTACATTCAGACACGATGAAGGTCTATACGTTCAACATGAATACCGACTCGGTGTTCCGCAAGGTGCATTGCTACAACAAGGTGAGGGCATATCGTACAGACGTGCAGGCTGTGTGCGACTCACTCGTGTATAACTCCAAGGACTCGTGCATGACGATGTATAAGGACCCGATTACGTGGAGCGACAACCGTCAACTGCTTGGTGAGATTATCGAGGTGTATATGAAGGATTCCACTATCGACCATGCCCATGTCATAAACCAGGCACTCTCTGTGGAGCAGATACCCAGGACCGGCTATTTCAACCAGGTCTCGTCGCGTGATATGTTCGGCTATTTTGAGGGCGGTGAGATACACCGTACAGATGCTATCGGTAATGTCATTGCCGTCTATTATATCGAGGAGGACAAAGACAGCTCGTATGTCAACATGGTGTATATCGAGACTGATACCATGAAGATGTACATGGAGGACAGACAGCTTCAGAAGATATGGGCGAGCAAGAATGTGGGTACCATGTACCCGGTCACGCAGGTGCCTCCGGAAAAGGCTAAGCTCCCCTCGTTCGCATGGTTCGACTATGTGCGCCCTGTTGACATGGCGGATATTTTCCACTGGCGCGGCAAGAAGAGCGGTACGGAATTGAAGAACATACAGCGCCACTCCGCCCCACTGCAATATATCAGTTCCAGTGGGGTTGTAACGGGCACTGACGAGGATGCCCTGATAAAGGAGCTCAAGGCACAGTCAACGGAGGCCGATGGAGAGCAGCCTCTTGTAAATGATGAGGGGGATACTTCTGAAGCGCAAGAAGGAAATCCCACAGTGGCTGAAGGCGACAATGCCTCATTAATTGAAGGAGATGATGCCTCAGACACCCAAAGTGAAGGTATCATAGAAGCTCAGAGTGAAGGCATCATAGACACCCAAAGTGATGATGTTCAAGATGTGGATGGAACGGATTCCACTGTTGTGGGGAACGATAATTCTATTGATACTGAAGATCAGCAGGAGGAGGAATGAGTTTTTTCGGTCAGCAGAAGCCCCGCCGTTTTCACCATGACTATATGTTTGTGGATGAGCGTAAGGATAGGTTGAAGGAGATAGAGCGCAGGGCTAAGGGAGAGCTTGGCGAGAGTGAAGAAACCCATGCCCATTATGATGGAGCGCGTCTAAGGGGCAGGTTTCTGAATGCCACCAAATATGCCAAAAGGCACAACGCGCGTCGGTTGGGTAGTGGGGTGGTTCTTAGTTTCGGTGTCCTTGTGGTGCTCATCCTCTTGCTTGTCGCTGTGTGGAGAATTTTACTTTGTATATGATTTTGAGAGAGAGAGATGAGTGATATAATACAACTGTTGCCTGATTCTGTCGCCAACCAGATTGCCGCCGGTGAGGTGATACAGCGTCCTGCCTCTGTCATCAAGGAGCTCGTGGAGAACGCCGTTGATGCCGGGGCGGGGACTATCAACGTTCTTGTAGTTGATGCCGGGCGCACCTCGATACAGGTTATTGACGATGGCAAGGGTATGTCGGAGACCGATGCGCGTCTGTCTTTCGAGCGGCATGCCACTTCGAAGATACGAAAGGCGGAGGATCTGTTTGCTCTCCATACTATGGGCTTCCGTGGTGAGGCTCTCGCCTCGATAGCAGCCGTGGCACAGGTGGAGTTGAATACGCGGACGAGGGAGAGCGAATTAGGCACTCATATCTCTATCTCTGGTTCAAAGGTTACGGGTCAGGAATTAGTCTCGTGTTCGGTGGGGAGCAATTTCTCGGTGGAGAATATTTTCTACAATGTCCCCGCAAGGCGCAAGTTTCTGAAGTCGAACACCACGGAGCTGAATAATATCCTGACGGCTTTTGAACGTATCGCCTTAGTGTATCCAGACATCAATTTCACATTTCATAGCAATGGTGTGGAATTGTTTAACTTGAAGAAAGGAAGTCTTAGGCAGCGTATCGTGGATGTGATGGGCAAGAAACTGAATCAAGACATCTTGCCGGTTGACGTGGAGACTACTGTCTGCAAGATTACGGGCTTCGTGGGTAAGCCAGAGTCCTCCCGCAAGAAATGTGCCCAGCAGTTTTTTTTCGTGAACGGGAGGTATATGAAGCATGCATATTTCCACAAGGCTGTCGTTACTGCATTCGAGCGTCTTATCCCTTCCGGCGAGCAGGTTCCGTATTTTATATATTTTGATGTCAATGCCGGGGATATTGACGTAAACATCCATCCTACAAAGACAGAGATTAAGTTTGAGAACGAGCAGATAGTATGGCAGATACTTCTTGCTGCTATAAAAGACTCCATAGGGCGGTTCAACGACGTGTCAGCCATTGACTTCGATACGGAGGGCAAGCCGGATATTCCTGTTTTTGACCCTTCCAAAAAGGGAACCTCAATGCCTAAGATTGATTTTGACCCGCAGTATAATCCATTCCGCGATTGTTCAAAACCGTCGCATGTAAATCCCGCGCATACCTCGAATATTGAATCTTGGGAACACCTTTACGGCAGTATTGATAAACAGGGAGGCAATGCAGGGTGGATTTCCCAGAATGGCCATGATACGCTGTTCAATACAGGCGATGATGTCGCAGGGTCGCAGCCGGGTGTAGTTGAGAAGTCACCTTTACACTACCAGTACAAGGGCAGGTATATTATGACGGCAGTGAAGTCAGGGTTGATGATAATCGACCAGTATCGTGCCAACGTGCGTATTTTTTATGAGAAATACATAGACCAGATGAGCGGGAAGAACAGCAGTTCGCAGCAGATGCTGTTTCCGGAGATGATACAGTTTTCGACCTCCGAGTGTGTGGCGCTGAGAAAGCTGTTGCCTGAATTGGAAAGTTTAGGTTTTGAACTGACCTCAATGGGTGGCACCAGTTATTCCATAAATGCCATTCCTGTAGGTCTCGATGACGTGGATATTATCAAGCTATTGAAGAATATATTGGATGAGTTTGTGGAGCAGACATCCACAATAAGCAATGGTATAAACAGCTCCATAGCCCTGCAACTTGCCCGCAGTGCCGCCATCCCATACGGTCAGGTGCTGTCAAACGAGGAAATGGAAAGCATCGTCAACAAGTTGTTCGCCTGTTCCAACGTGAATTATACCCCCGACGGCAAGTCAATAATTTGCATCCTGAAACAGCAGGATATTGAGAGGCTGTTCCATTGAGTTTAAGTATTTTGAGATAGTGTGATTATAAAGAATGGATTGAAATTATGAGAGAAAGAAATATTGGAAACGAGATACAATTTTTACTATACAACCTACCTAATGAGGATGGAAAAGTACAAGTTGTGGTAAAAGACGAGGATATTTGGTGTACCCAAAAAGCTATGGCTCAATTATTTGGTGTGGATAGGACAAATATTGTACATCATATTAGTAATATATATAACTCTAAAGAATTAGAGGGGAAGTCAACCTGTGAAAAAATTTCACAGGTTCAAATTGAAGGTACAAGAAAAATAACTCGTGATGTATCTTTTTATAATCTTGACATGATTATTGCTGTTGGATATCGGGTTTCATCTTTTAAAGCTACACGTTTTCGTCAGTGGGCTACAAATATTTTAAAAGAATTTATACGCAAAGGATTTGTTATTGATGACGATCGCCTTAAGCAAGGAAATACTGTTTTTGGCAAGGACTATTTCAGAGAATTACTTGAGCGTGTTCGTTCCATTCGTGCAAGTGAACGCCGTATCTGGCAACAAATTACGGATATATATGCAGAGTGTAGTACTGATTATGATAAAGATTCCAAAACGACGCATGATTTTTACGCAATGATTCAAAATCGTTTCCATTATGCTATAACAGGTCAAACTGCTGCAGAGATTATATATACAAAAGCTGACCATACAAAAGAGCACATGGGACTTACTACATGGAAAAATTCTCCTGACGGACGTATATTAAAGTCTGATGTTTCAATAGCAAAGAATTATCTGCAAGAATCTGACATAAGAAGATTAGAGCGTGCTGTTTCTGGTTTCTTTGACTATATAGAGGATTTGATTGAAAATGAAAATACGTTCACGATGTCTGAGTTTTCCAATAGTGTTAATGCCTTTCTTAGTTTCAGACGTTTTAATATTCTTCCGAACAAGGGACATGTATCTGCTGTTCAGGCAAAGTTGAAAGCAGAAAGAGAATATGACATTTTCAATAAGACTCAAAAAATTGATTCTGACTTTGATAAAAGATTAAAAAAACTTGAAGAAAATACCGATAAATAAAAATTACAATTATTGCGACAGTTGCATTTTTTTGCAACTGTCGTTCAAAATATATTGTAGAGGTGTATAAAATCTTTTTTTTCTTTCATTTCTTTGATTTTAAATGATATTTTTCAATTATAATATAATGGTATTCAATGAGTT
>JAJPZD010000112.1 GCA_021204605.1 Prevotella sp. | reverse complement strand
TCTGTGTGTAGCGTTTCAAATTCAGCAATGATTGCTTGAATGCCGTAAAAGAACTTTCAAGGCGTTTTACAAGCAAGTTTTGCATGATAGTAGCAAGCTGATTCGATACATCCTCAACGCCCCTGTTTCCACGTCCACTGTATTTCTTCTTGTCATTGGCATTAGCCAAATATTCTATCGCACGGTAACGGTAATAATGGAGATAATCGTCTGTCTGCAATCTGTCCTCTTCATTAGGGGCTATTATCTTCATCGTGTCGGAAAAAAGCAGGGCAAGATCATCGTCCATCTGATATTCCAGACTGCATGGTCCTTGTATTTCTGGAAAAATAAGCCCTTGCTCCTCAATATCCTTGCCATAGTACTTTTTTATGTCTGTACGTGTACGGCGTTCGAGAATGTCCGACAGTATGCAGTCACGTATTTTTGTAGTCAGTTTTTTAAGACGTTCCCTGCGCTCATCTTCATCTATCTTTGAGTCTTTTTTAATCAGTTCATTATATTCTCTGCTGGTATTGGAAAAGAATTTCTCTATGTTGCCGCTCTCAGCTTTCTTCAACGTACTGTTGGTATGGTTACGCTCAAAAAGGTATATTTGATTTTTCAGGTCATTCGGGTGATTGTTCTGCGGTGTGGCGGAAAGCAAGCCGATATATGGATATATGCCGGTATTCAGCCATATCTGTTCAATAAGACTGTCAAGTGCGCGGTACATCTGAGTGTTGCTGTTGCGGAACTTGTGGCTCTCATCTATGATAATCAGTCCGTAATTCTCTTGTTTCAGCTGACCGTTGAAAACACTGCGGTCTGTCTCATCGACAGTCATATCCTCGATAGCAGTTTCCTCATCGTCCTCATCGGTCAGTTTTCCTATACTGCCGGTAGTGATAAAAACGATATTGCGCGACATCTTCTCCTCACTGTCCGCATCAAACTGCTTTATAGTCTTATCCCAACCTGACTTTATCGCAGGTGGCGTAATAATAAGTACTTTACCCTTGCGCCTGTCATCCTCACGCATTGTAAGAAACTGTTTTATTATCAGCGTGCCGACAATTGTCTTGCCAAGTCCTACGACATCCGACAACATAAAGCCTCCGTGCTCTCGCATAATACTAATGCACCGTTTTACGGCATCTATCTGATAGTCAAGACATTTAATGTCCTTTGGAAGCCAACTGCTGATTTGCTGACTGAGGTTCTTGTCTATGATATCTCCGAACTTGATTTGCAACAGCTTTATGTACAATTCGTAAGGTGAAAAAGTGTCAATTTCCTTTTTCACTTCCTTTCCGATTGGAGACGGTTTCAATATCTGCTCAAGGAAAGTCTTGTTCCATGGCTCTGACAAATTCCATTTTTCGTTAAACCATATTAAATGTGATTTTTCGCCTGGTATATAATCTGTTGAAATGACCATTCTGGAAGTACATTCCAGATAATTCAGTTCTGCATTACCTATCAATCCTTGTCTTGTGAAATTTGAACTGCCAATCAACCCATAGCCTTTTTTACCGGCAAAAATGTAGCACTTTGAATGTAAGAACTGCGTCTCGTCATTCTCGTTTTTGCGGAATATTCGGATCTGTATCTTTGAATTCTCACTGTCATCGCAATAGTCAAGCAGCAGCTTTATTGCCGGTTCAAATTCTGACTTTGGTTTAATTTCGTTTATTTCAGTCCGTATAAAATCTTCCGGATATTTCGCACTTTTATATTTGGGTTCTTTTAATTGGTTATAGTAAATGTATGGGTCTTTGCCTATAAGGAGAAACATTCTTGTCTTGTCATCACGTTCAAGAAACTTGCGTAGCTCATCTGCAATGAGTGCAAGTCCTGGAATATCCCAATAACCAGTTGCTATGTGTATGGTATTTATTTCCTGTGATTCAATACATTCCTTGAGTGTGTTCACCATACTCAATTCATCACAGGAATTATCTATCAACTTGTTGGTTAACGGCATATAGATTCTCGTTTTAGCAGTTTAAGCAGCGATAAGGTTAGTCCTTTGTCTTTCAAGTAAAGATTAAAATCAGTTTGCTAAAATACGAAAAAATTACAACATAGGAAAATTCTCATGAAAAAAATAATTTTAAATAACGTCTTTTTTGCTGAAATCCAATGTTTTGTCGCAAATATTTTATCGGACACCAATAACTAAAAATTATTTCTCGATTACTTTTTCTTTCTCCTTTTCTTTATCTTCTTCTTCCTCATCCTTTTTGCGGAGCTCATCCAAATAGCCAGCTGTAATGATACCAGAAGGCAATGCGATAATTGCAACACCAAACAAAGATGAAACTATAGCTATAAATTTACCTATTGTCGTAACTGGACACAACACAGTCTTTAATTATACATAGATTAAAATCATATTAATGATTATGGAATTTGTTTTCAAGTTCTACCATTTTCTTCACCAGTTCTTGAAATGTTGGCTTATCTCCATATATCATTGTTGAACTCATGGCTTTATAATCATCTTCCCATGCGTTAATAATATCGGGACGCGGAACTAAAACTATGCGTTTGCGAACATCAGGAGTGTAATCCATCCCTCTAACACTTGTGTATATCTCTCGATGATGACGTATCGACTCCCAAAGTTCATTATCATCGATCGCAGTAAGTATTGAATCATAATCCATCATGCAGCACAAATCATACAAATGTCGGGATTTACGCTCTGCTTTCAGACCTCGTCCTTCAATTGAAAACATTTCATGCAAAAGGAAAACTTTCTCCAAAAACGTTTTGCCTGGTACGGCAGTTGCAACTTTACTGGAAACGAGAGAAGTTCGTATAGTTGGAAAAAGTTTCTCGACCATACTTGTTATTTCTTTATGTTCATTAGGTTCAAGCAAAGACCTTGAGCCAACTTCCAACGTTACAACAGATGAAAGATAAGTCAAACTTTCCAAACATGCGCTCTTATATTTGACAAATAACTTTCTTGGTTCGGGATAGGTGTTATC
>JAJPZD010000080.1 GCA_021204605.1 Prevotella sp. | reverse complement strand
AACTGAAAAAAGTCATAACTCAACGTGTCAACAAGATTATTTGTCGTTCTCTTATCAGGCGACTGTTTTGCCCAACTTGAATATGCTTTTTGTGCATCCCTGAAAATACCATCTATGTTCTTTTCCGTATCAAGTAGTTCATTTATCTTCTCCACTTTCCCCTCATACGCCAACTGCAACTGGTTTTTCAGGTCGCTGAAACGGTTGTTGACAGGTGTTGCAGAAAGCATTAGCACTTTTGTCTTTACACCACTGCGTATCACCTTGTTCATCAACCGGGCATAGCGGTTTTCCCTAAAACCATCGTCCTCATCATCGTTGTCAAACCTGCCACCATTTCTGAAATTATGACTCTCGTCAATAACTATAAGGTCATAATTACCCCAATTTATACGTTGCAGGTCAATACCGTTGCTAAGCCCCCTGTCTCTCGACAAATCAGAGTGAAACAACACATCATAACGCAACCTATCCAACAACACGGGATTGTTACTGTAGTTGGAGCGGAAGGTCTGCCAGTTGTCATTTAATTTCTTAGGACAAAGCACTAAAACACTGCGGTTTCGGTTCTCGTAATATTTGATAACAGCAAGGGCCGTGAATGTTTTTCCCAAACCCACACTATCAGCAAGAATACAACCGTTATATTTTTCAAGTTTGTTGATGATAGCCAATGCAGCATCCTTCTGAAAACTGTATAATTTATTCCAGATTACGCTATGCTTGAAGCCAGTACTCTCATTGGGCAATACATCTTCATTGATATCATCCAAAAACTCATTGAAAATGTTATACAGCGTGATGAAATAGATAAAAGCAGGAGAATTTTCCTTGTAAACCGTTTCAATGTTCTCAATTACTATATCCGTAACATCCTGAAACTTTTCCTTATCTTTCCATAGGTCGGAAAAGTTCTTGAGAAACATATCCGTTGTACTATGTCCAGGCATTCCAACTATCATTGGACATAGATTGTTGCCTCTTTCAAGTCCTAATTCGGTGGTGGTAAATTCGTTGAAAGGCATATATGTGTATGTTTCCCCTCCATTCTTTATGTTGAGGAACGCATTCATCGAACTTTGCGTTATGTTGGTCTTGAATTTGGCTTTTCTTCTAATCCAATCCGCACATTCCTTTGCTATGGCACGTTGTGTCAGTTGGTTGCGCAATTTTATCTCAAATTCTGAGCCGAAAAGGTTTCTTTCACGATTGCGCTTAGGAATGTAAAATTCCCTTTTCTGTTTCTTGTTATTATCAGTGTTGAAAGTGGGTGAAGTAAAGATAAAATTAACGCAATCCACTTTTTCCAATTCCTCTTTCAATGCTTCGTAGGCATAAATAGAAAAACTGGCTGCTGCTATTGAGATTTGGCTGTTGCAGGTTAACATCTGCCTCAAATCATCTATAACTCGGTCGTTGATATTGTCAAATTGTTTCGTAGTTTTCATTATCTTTTTCTTTCATCACTCAACATTTTAAAATCAGAAATCTCTTAACGTATAAATACAACATTTCCAATCTCAACTGCAAAGTTAAGGAAAAATCAGATATATCATAAATGCTTTCTCTATTTTCCTTTGCCATATTTATTTTTCAGCTAAATTATCGGATAATGTCGCTTCAATATCTTCAATAGTTGGTAACTGGCTCTTTATGTTCTCTGGCATAAGCTGCATTAGTTTATACTCCGATATACCGATAGGTTGATTTGAAGACTCAAGCGCATATTGTGCCATTACATTTTTCTTTGTCTTACAAATAAGCAATCGGGTGGTTGGATTGTCTGTTGTTTTTTCTTTATATGATTTACAGCCTTGCCTTGACGTTCAAAGAGATCCTTATCAAGGAAATTAAGTAGAACAGCGGCTCCAGCCATGTTCTACGGTTTTGTTAAGATAAAAAACAGCTTTATTAACATCCTTGCATTGAGTAATAATGTATAGATGATGCCTCAAGGAACAGAAAAGAAGACGTCTTCACTTATTTGCGCAACAGGTTGTTGTACAAATTCAATATTTTCATTATAAAACAGATAGCACTGACGGATATATTGCAAGTTGCGGTGAGAGACTTCTGAAAAAGGCATTCGCAACGGCATAATAAAGGGTAAAGGCGGGTGATTTTCAAATAGTTTTTCCACATTCCAGTTTTTCGGTAACTGACTGGTATTCCAGAAATTGATGTGGTCGGGATATACGCTAATCAGTATTGATACACCTGTGGCGTAATTCGGCACAATGGAAAATATTGAGGATAAAGATGATAAATAATGATTAAATTGCATTACCTTTGCAGTTGGAAAAGATATATTATAGAGAATGGATCTTGTAAAAGTAAAAGATTCCGACATGCAAGCTGCGGCAGAAGATGGTCCTGATCAATATTTGAAAGTTATTACCGAAGCGATAATGCGAACTATCGGTGACGAGTTGAATCCAAAGACGATGAGTGAACTTAATTCCGACCAGATCACGCTGTTGGCTTACTCAATATTGCACAGTGAGGTCATGGACGGAGGTTTTGTGCAACTCATCTACAACGGTTACGGACAGTTCTTTTTCTTCAACCCCTTTGCCAAGGCGGTGAAGGGCTGGGGGCTTGACGAGCTTGCCACGCTGATAAACCGGGGCGGCAGGTTGTATCGTAAGCACCGCAGGGAGATAGAGATAGAATGTTCAGATGATGAGTTTATGGAGATGTTCGAGCGATTTCCGATGTTCGACGATCTCGATGATATTTTCGTGGAAAACGAGGAGGAGTGGACGGAAAAGGTAGCAGATTACGTCAAGGCACATTTTGAGCGTTTTGCGGAAATCGAGGAATGAAGTGAAAAGATTAAAGCGATGAACAAGGAAGAGGAGTTGCTGCGCAAGAAAAGTCCTGTGAGCATCCGCAACAAGAAGGCCTCATTCGAGTATTTCTTTGTGGAGACATACACGGCGGGCATGGTACTTACCGGAACGGAGATAAAGTCAATCCGTCT
>JAJPZD010000059.1:11563-12663 GCA_021204605.1 Prevotella sp. | reverse complement strand
AGCAGTTCCCAGTTGCAGTAATGTCCAAGCAGTGCGGCGCATGCCTGACCGTCGTCAAAGCATTTCTCTATCTCATCAGCATTGCGGAACTCGATATGACGCAGCAATTCATCAGAACTCACCGACAGCAGTTTCACCGTCTCCACGAAATAATCGCAGAACCACCTGTAGAAGCCCTTCTCTATCGAGACGCACTCCCCGACGCTTTTCTCCGGAAACGAAGATGTGATATTGCCCCTTACCAATGCCCTTCTGTAGCGCACGATATGATATACGATAAGATAAAGGAAATCAGACACGCAATACAACGCCCTGTATGGCAGCAGAGACACCATATAGAACAAGCCGTAAACGATACCGTAACCCAATGCCTTCATTCCACAATAACCTTACAATGTCTGCATGTCGTTCAGCTTCCTGTAATATCCGTCCAATGCCAACAGCTCCTCATGGGTGCCTCGCTCCACAATCTCTCCCTCGTGTATCACGCAAATCTCGTCAGCGTTCTTTATTGTAGAGAGCCTGTGTGCAATGGCTACCGTTGTGCGAGTCTTCATCAGACGTTCAAGAGCATCCTGAACCACCCTCTCGCTTTCCGTGTCAAGGGCTGACGTAGCCTCGTCAAGAATAAGGATAGGGGGATTTTTCAGGATTGCCCTCGCTATGCTCACCCTCTGTCTCTGACCGCCCGACAGTCTGCTGCCCCTGTCGCCGATGTTCGTGTCATAACCCTGCTCCGTCTCCATAATGAAATCATGCGCGTTGGCTATCCTCGCCGCGTTCTCTATCTCCTCATCCGTCGCATTCTCAACTCCGAAAGAGATATTGTTCCTGAATGTGTCGTTGAACAGTATCGCCTCCTGGTTTACGTTCCCTATCAGCGAGCGGAGGTCATGAATGCCGAGATCCTTCACGTTCACACCGTCTATCAGCACTTCACCCTCTTGGACATCATAATAACGTGGAATAAGGTCAACCAATGTAGATTTTCCTCCGCCGCTCTGACCCACCAGCGCAACTGTCTTTCCCTTCTCTATGGTGAGGTTGATGTTCCGCAGTACCCATTTCTTGCCGTACCTGAACGATACATTCCGGAACTC
>JAJPZD010000059.1:0-11463 GCA_021204605.1 Prevotella sp. | reverse complement strand
AACGTCTCCTCCACCTGGCTCATCGTGTCGCTCCACAACGACTGTGCCGCAATCGACTTCCGTTTCAGTTTCCTCGCCACGAAACCCATCAGCCATGCCATTACGGGAACGAATATCAGCGTGAACAGCGTCAACTGCCAGCTCACGATAACTAACGTGACGAAATAGGAGATAATCAGTATCGGATTCTTGAAAAGGATATTCAGGCCCGACATAATGGAACGCTCCACCTCCTGAACATCACCGCTCATACGTGCGATAATATCACCCTTGCGCTCCTCTGTGAAATAACCCAATGGCAGCGAGGTAATCTTGTTGTACAGCATATTGCGGATATCACGAACCACACCCGTCCTTATCGGCACAATCGTGGCAGACGAAAGAAAATACGCCCCAGTCTTCAGAAACGTCATGAAGATAAGGAACATACCTATCACAAGCAACGTGGTGGTTGACCCGACAGTCTCCACCAACTGCTGCACGCAATAATAAGCATTGTTTACGGCAACTTTATCGAAACCAGCACTGCCCCACTCCATATACTCCAACTTTTGAGCATTCTCCTCTGTCTTGAAAAGAATTTGCAGTATTGGAATCACCGCCATAAATGAGAATACGTTGAGCACTGCGGAAAGTATGTTGAATATCACCGTCAGCACCATATATTTCTTATATGGCGGCAAAAAACGGAACAATATCTGCATGAATTCTTTCATAGGTATATCTTTAATTTACAACCACCCCTTTCAGTGTGGCACTTGAACTGTCTGTTATTCTTACCCTTACTGTCTCGCCAATATGATGCAGCCCCTTTTCAAACACCACCATCTTGTTCTGACTTGTGCGCCCGCAAAGGTTTTCCCTGCTACGCTTACTGAAACCCTCAACTAACACATCAAACTCCTTTCCCACATCACGGACATTAGACACAGCCGACAGCCTTGTCTGTAAGTCAATCATTTCAGCCAAGCGACGCAATTTCACTTTCTCTGGAACATCGTCAGGCAAGTGTTTTGACGCATACGTACCGGGACGCTCGCTGTACTTGAACATGAAAGCAGAGTCATAACCCACCTCACGCATAAGCGAGAGCGACATCTGATGATCCTCCTCCGTCTCACTGTGATAACCTACAAAGATATCAGTAGAAAGGCCACAGTCAGGTATTATCCTCCTTATCGCCTCCACCCTGCCGAGATACCACTCACGGGTGTATTTACGGTTCATCAGTTTCAATATCCTGTCAGACCCGCTCTGCACGGGCAAATGAATGTGATGACAGATATTCGGCAACTCCGCAATTACCCTGAGAGTATCATCACTCATATCCTTTGGATGACTTGTTGTAAATCGTATCCGCATCTCTGGTACTGCCTCCGCAACAATCCTAAGAAGTGCCGGAAAATCTATATCCCCCATAGCATTTTTGCTAACTAAGCCCTCCCCCTCAGAGGGGAGCTGGTAGGGGCTTTCTCTATTAGGGGGGAGTTGGAGGGGGCTTCTATACGAATTTACATTCTGCCCCAGCAACGTAACCTCCTTGAAGCCACGGTCACGAAGGTCGCGGACTTCTGAAAGAATGCTTTGGACATCACGGCTGCGCTCACGTCCTCGTGTATAAGGAACAATGCAGTAATGGCAGAAATTGTTGCAACCACGCATAATACTCACAAAACCGCCTACCCGTGCGCCATGCAGTCGTTGCGGCACAATATCACGGTAAGTCTCCGTTGTTGACAGTTCTATGTTCATCGCCTTGTGTCCCATCTCCGCTTGAGCGATAAGGTCAGGCAACGAGAGGTAGGCATCCGGTCCGGCAACAAGGTCGGCATGGTGGTTTTCAAGTAAGTCTTCCTTAACCCTCTCCGCCATACATCCAAGGACACCGATGATAAGTCTGCGCTTGCGTGTCAGTGCATGTATAGTATCCAGACGGTTGAGAACTTTCTGCTCGGCATTGTCACGCACGCTGCACGTATTCAGGAACACCGCATCAGCCTCGTCAATAGTCTCGCACACCTCATAACCTGCCATCTTCATCACCGAAGCCACCACCTCACTGTCGGCAACATTCATCTGGCAACCGTAGGTCTCGATATATAGTTTTTTCATTTTCAATCATTTAACAACAGATTTGACATCATTGCGTGTTCCGCTCATACTCGTGATAAACGCCTTTGCGGAGCCGAACTTAAGATTCATATCAAGTCGTACTGGCACATGGTTGGCATCATCGGTTACAAAAAAACGGGCTACCTCACGCCATTTGCCCTTTTCCTTCTCTGTATATGACAATTCCAAACAATTGTATTTCACGCCATTGTCGCCCTTTATTGTCTTTTTCCCGCAATATTTCACCGTAGCAGGATTCGTATTCTTGCCATCCGCTATCTGGAAATTTACGGTTCTGCCTACTGACCAACTGCCCAAATCATAGCTACGAGCTCGAAGGAAAATGCTCATCATGTCGTAAACGCAACTGTTTGGGACATAATTACGCACATCCTTATGACCATCCTTATGACGGCGTTGCTGCCTGAGATTACATTTCCCGTTAGGATAGGAATACCACACCTCATCTACGGTGTAACGTTTCCCCTCTACTGCACCTTTACGGTAATACAAAGGCGCGAGGTCTGTGCTTACATAACTAAGCAGCGTGTCCCGCATTAGAAATAGGTTATCCGCTCTTTTGTTGCCTGTTGTGGTAAGACTGGCTTTATATGCCTGTTGACCGTTGTATGTGGTTTGAGTAGTCGTCATGGCTGCCGTACCCGCATTCACCCACACGAATTTCCAATTGAAATATAGGTTGTAGGTCAATTTCTCGCCTCCCTTAAAAGCTGTGTTCTTCATCGTACACTGTGCATTCACAATGCCCATGAACACAGTATGTATAGTGATAAGCAATATGTATCTTCTTAGTCTCATTCCTATAGTCATTTTAGTTGCCAGGATAAGGAATACCCTTCTTGCTCGCCCTTTCAGCGTTGCGTTTTTTGATTTCCTTCGCCTTATCTGGTTTTTGTTTGGTTATTTTTTCCGGTTTCTGTCTCTCAAGACGCTTGGCAGTAGGATCCCACGTAAGCGTCAAGTCCCATTTCGCCTTACACTCTATTTCCTCTGGATAATAATAGGTAGTCTCCGCCTGTCGCCTTACAGCATATTCTCCGGTATCCCAAACGCCATTCTTGTTGGAATCTACGAACATACGCATATAATAGGTACCAGGCTTGACATAATAAAACTCTGCATTTCCATTTCGTGTTGATACTTCTTTCACCACAGCATCCGAACTGTTCAACAATTGGACAACAACGGTAGTATCTGACATCCCGGTAAGGGATATGAGGACCGTGGCATACGCATCCTCTGTCTTTACTTTCAGACCTTGCTTGTAGGCATCTGATACCCTGCCATAAATGTCGGTGAATGCCATCGAGTCAACCTCAAAACTGTACTCCACGTCCGGGCGCCACTCACCGAGGACCTCATAACTTCGGGGCACGCCATCCTGCTCCCTCAACACAAAAGGCGAGCGATACCAAAGGGTGTCGTATTTAGAATAAAGATGTATGCTTGCCGTGTCGATATATTGCAGAGGCACAGGCATGGTTATGACAATATTTTGGTCAGGGTCAGGCTCCGATGATACCTTATATTTCGGTTCAAGAGCCTCGCCGGGCATTTCTGTCTCGTATGACTTGCCTCGTTTCTTAGCCTTCTCTTGTTTCTTCTCCCAATCCTCACGGGCTTCCTTCTGTTTTTTCATTCTCTTCTCGTATGGTTCTTTCGAGAGCATCTCCAAAGTGTCGGTTACCATCTGCAATACGCCTGCGGTGTCGGTTGCCATGTATTTCACTTCCATTGTCAGGGTATCCTGATTGATCAGCATTGAATCTCTCAACCAATAAGTGATAGTATCTGCCTTTTCCGTCGCCTCTATGATAAACGCATCTTTATCGTCAAAATTCAAGCCCTTTATCTCTGGAATATTTGCATCGCCATTACTGAAATACAACGTGAAACGGTTGGCCTCCTTGCGCTCCGTCTTGATAAGATACCTGTCGGTCTGCTCCTCCGTAAACGCACGCAGCACGATGTCATCAGGGATGAAATGAGTGTAAGGCACACGACGTATCGAATCGATATGCAGGGAATCGAGCCATACTGTATCCTGACGGATGTCAGGTTTGAAAGTTGGTACGATAACCGTTGTATCAAAAGCTATCTGCTCACTCCTTTGGTTGAAGATATAATTGTTGTCTGCATCGGCGAGGGCATAAATACGGTATTCGCCTGTGGCGACACCTTTTATGATGAACTTGCCACTGCCGTCCGTGCGTGACACTCGGAGCATCGGGTCATTGCAAAAAGCAGTATCGTTCAAGTTATTGTAAAGTCCGACCAAGATACCCTTTATAGGTTCCAAATTCTCTGCATTGAGCACATAGCCTGCAACTTCAAGTGTATCGATATGGTCGCCGGTAGAAAAACTGTATGTATAGTTGCCCAAAGGATTACTCTCGTTGTTGTCAGTAATGGCATCCGAGAAGTCAACGGTATATGTGGTGTTTTCCCTAAGAGTATCCTTCAACTCAACAATAATCTTCTTGCCGGCTCCCTTAATCTCCGGTGTCTCGATCTGAGGAGGGGATATCACCACATTTTCAGTGGGATTGTCAATCTGAATATACTCATCAAACGATATGACAATCTTTTTCGGCCGCACACCAGTACCTTGATCATTAGGGGTGCAACCGATAATTCGTGGAGGCGTCTCATCGTACCAACCCCCATCGGGTGAGCCCATCTTGGCGCACGAACAGATTATCAATACTATGCCAAACAGCATGACTGATAAAAAACCCTTGTTTCTGTTTCCTAACATTCGCGCCAAAATAATAAAAGCACTTACATCTTGCGGGTGTTGAACCTTAACATCTGCTCGATAATATCCCTACTATTGTTCAGACGCGGCACCTTATGTTGTCCGCCTAACTTGCCTTTCGATTTGAGCCAATCATCAAACAGCCCCTTCCGTGCAATCACTATCTCAAGATGCTGAAGCGTAATATCCTTGAAACGCTTCGCCTCATAGTCGCTGTTCAACTCCTGCAATTTGCCATCAAGGATCGCAGCGAATTTGTCGATGTCCTCCGGCTCATGCGAGAACTCTATCAGCCACTGGTGCCGGCACTTGGCATTGCCATCCATAAATACCGGTGCGGCAGTGTATTCCAGCACCTGAGCACCCGTCTGCTTGCAGGCGAAATCAAGACCTCTGTCGGCATTGTCAACGATAAGCTCCTCTCCAAAAGCATTTATGAAACTCTTAGTACGACCCGTAATGACAAACTTATACGGATTTGTCGAGGTGAACTTTACTGTATCGCCGATTACATACCGCCACAAACCGCACGATGTGGATATCACCATCGCATAGTTGACACCAGTCTTTACTCCCGTCAATGGAACTACACTCGGTTTGTCGTTGTAAAACTCATCAACCGGTATGAACTCATAGAAAATACCGTAATCAAGCATTAGCAGCAACGATGGGTCTTTGGGATCGCTCTGTAAACCGAAAAAGCCCTCACTGGCGTTGTAAGTCTCCATATAATGCATACCAGGCAAGGTGATGATCTTCTCATATTGTTTACGGTAAGGCGTGAATGCCACACCGCCATGGAAAAACACCTCAAGATTCGGCCATACCTCGTCTATTCGCTCACTGCCTGTTAGCTCCAACACCTCCTTCAATACCGAAAGCATCCACGAAGGCACGCCGCTTATAGACACCACATTCCTGTTAAATGTCTCCATGGCTATGCGCTCTCGCTTCACCTCAAAGTCTGACAGCAATGCGGTCAGCTTTTTAGGCACTCTTAAGTAATTCACGAATGGATTGATTCTCTCTATAAGTATGGCACTAAGGTCACCCACAAGACTGTTCGGAAGGTCATAATTCTGAGAATGACTGCCGCCGAGTATCAGCCCCTTTCCAGAAAAAAAGTTACTCTTTGGATTGTTTTCTAAATATAAGGCTACGGTATCTATGCCTCCCTGATAGTGAATATGACTAAGGCCATCACGACTGACAGGGATGAATTTCGACTTGTCGTTTGTAGTGCCCGATGACTTGGCAAACCACTTCACGGTCCCTGGCCAGAGTACATTGGCCTCTCCGTGACGCATACGGTCTATCTCATCTTTCAAATCCTCGTATGTATTCAGCGGAACATTAGCTGCGAAATCCTCGTATGACTTTATATTCCCGAATATATGCTTGCGCCCATACTCGGTATTCTTTGCCCTGCTCATGAGATATCTCAACATCTCATTCTGTATATCTTCTGCACCTTGAACGTATCTTCCAATCTCCTTCCGTCTTGAAATAAACGCCATGCTGATTATACTCGTAATACTCATGTGTAAAGAGGTTTGAATTGCAAAATTATATCAATTTTTTTTGATACACCAATATTTTAGTATTGTTAACACGCTGCACGCTCTTTTCTTTCCTATTTCTTATTTTGCGCTTTGGCGTATAATTTTCCGTCTATTTTTTTGGCAAGAACAAAAAAACGCTACCTTTGCACGGTATGTAAATTCATTATGTCAAAAAAATGCGATATGCTTAGTTTAGACGATTTGTACAAGGCACGCTATGTGCTGAGTAAGATTCTCAGGCGTACAGACCTCGTTCACGCCCCGAAATTAAATCCTGAAAGTGATATTTACCTCAAGCCGGAGAGCTTGCAGATAACCGGCTCGTTCAAGATACGTGGAGCATACTACAAGATCTCACAGCTCACAGATGAGGAGAAGGCAAAGGGAGTTGTGGCGTGTTCCGCAGGCAACCATGCACAGGGCGTGGCGCTCGGTGCTACGGCGAACGGTATTAAGTCGCTCATCTGTCTGCCGGAAGGCGCGCCGATAAGCAAGGTAGAGGCTACACGCCGGTTGGGAGCGGAGATTTGTCTTGTTCCAGGTGTTTACGACGATGCCTATCAGCGTGCCATCCAACTGCGAGATGAGCATGGCTACACGTTTATCCACCCGTTTGAGGACGACCTTGTGATAGCCGGTCAGGGAACCATAGGATTAGAATTGCTTGAGCAGTTGCCCGAAGTGGAGGCGGTGGTGGTGCCTATTGGTGGCGGTGGACTGATTAGCGGGTTGGCATACGCCATGAAGCAATTGAATCCCAAAATAGAGATTTATGGAGTTCAGGCCACTGGTGCGCCTTCGATGTTCCAAAGTCTTAAAGCCCACAAGCCAGAGACATTAAGTTGGGTGTCAACAGTTGCCGACGGTATTGCGGTAAAGACACCGGGAGAATTGACATACGATTTATGTTCCAAATATGTTGACGACGTGGCGCTTGTAACAGAAGATGAGATATGTGCTGCCATACTCCGCTTGATTGAGGAGGAGAAAATGGTTGCCGAAGGTGCCGGCGCTGTCAGTGTCGCCGCAGTGATGTTCAACAAAGTTCCCGTGAAAGGCAAAAAGACTATCTGTCTTGTAAGTGGCGGAAACATCGACGTTACCATACTCAACCGTGTAATCAGTCGTGGTTTGGAGAAAGACGGGCGTCTCTGCCTCCTCTCCTTAGACCTTGAGGACAAGCCGGGGCAGCTATCCGAAGTAAGCCGTGTTATCGCCGAATTAGGTGCCAATGTGGTAAGCGTTTACCATGAGCGCAGCACTATCCGAGAGGACATCAACGCCTGTGAGCTACGTGTCAAGATAGAGACCCGCAACAGCGACCATGTAAATCAGATAATTGAACGTTTGAAAGAAAAGGGTTTTGTTCTGACACATCCCTCACCCGAAATCGTCAGTTGATTGTAGGAACATACACTACTGTAGGGTCCCAATTTATTGAGGACATCGTCCCAACGGGACGAATTCGCAATCAAAGAACGCAAGCAATCTTTCGCCACGTGTAGGGACATAATTTATTATGTCCGCCACAAGCGCAATTTAATTCTTAATTCTTAATTCTTAATTTGAAAATATATGAAAGTATTACATTCAGAAAAAGCTCCCAAGGCATTGGGACCTTACAGTCAAGCTATCATCGCCGGCGGCTTCGTGTTCGCCTCCGGCCAAGTGCCTATCGACCCCGCAACGGGTGAGTTTGCCGAAGGTGGCATAAAGGAGCAGACAAGGCAGTCGCTCACCAACGTCACCAACGTCCTCGCAGAGGCTGGCATCGACCTCTCGCACGTAGTGAAGACAACGGTGTTCCTGTCAGACATGGACAATTTTGCCGCAATGAACGAGGTATATGCCACATTCTTCAAAGAACCGTTCCCGGCACGCTCCGCCGTTGCCGTAAAGACATTGCCAAAAGGCGCACTCGTTGAAATCGAAGTCGTAGCAGTTCTAATAAAATAGTAATAAGAAGAAATAAAAAAAGCAGGGTTTTTAACCCTGCTTTTTTTATTTAAAACACATTTAATCCTGTTGTGCGAGTTTTCCGTCAGATCCAAGAACCTCTAAGATCTTGTGCTTGTACATCTGCTCCATCAAATCACGTGCCGGACCGCAATACTTACGAGGGTCAAATTCACCCGGTTTGTCATTGAATACCTTACGAACTGCTGCCGTGAATGCGAGACGAGAGTCGGAGTCGATGTTAATCTTGCAGACTGCACTCTTTGCAGCCTTACGCAACTGCTCCTCTGGAATACCGATGGCATCAGGCAACTTACCGCCGTTCTCGTTGATAATCTTAACATACTCCTGTGGTACAGAAGAAGATCCGTGAAGCACGATTGGGAAACCTGGAAGTTTCACCATAACTGCATCGAGCACGTCAAATGCCAATGGTGGCGGAACGAGAATACCTGTCTTAGGATCACGAGTGCACTGCTCTGGCTTGAACTTGTAAGCCCCATGACTTGTTCCGATGGAAATAGCCAATGAGTCAACACCTGTTTTTGTTACGAAATCAATAACTTCCTCCGGCTTTGTGTAGTGGGAAACCTCTGAGGCTACCTCATCCTCAACACCGGCGAGAACGCCAAGCTCACCTTCTACGGTAACATCAAACTGGTGTGCATATTCCACAACTTTCTTAGTCAATGCAACATTCTCGTCGTATGGCAGGGCGGAGCCGTCGATCATTACTGAAGAGAAGCCCATATCCACACAGCTCTTACACAACTCATAACTGTCGCCATGGTCTAAGTGGAGAACGATTTCTGGATGATTGCAACCTAATTCTTTCGCATACTCAACAGCACCCTGTGCCATGTAGCGCAAAAGAGTCTGGTTCGCATAGTTACGCGCACCTTTGGAAACCTGAAGAATAACCGGAGACTTGAGCTCCGAAGAGGCCTTGATGATTGCCTGCAGCTGCTCCATGTTGTTGAAGTTGAATGCCGGGATAGCATAACCGCCATTGATGGCCCTGCTAAACATCTCACGCGTGTTTACCAAGCCAAGAGTCTTATAACTTACCATAATACTACAATAATTTTATGTTTTTAAATGAATCCGTTTTTAAGTTTGCGCAAAGTTAGTATTTTTATTTGTCAATTCAAAGAATTAAGCCAACTTTTCATTCGTAATATATTTGAATTTTTAGATTAATTGCATATTAATCCAATTACAAAACACATTTATTAAGTATTATTTATATGCTACAATAATATTCCCCCTCGATTACATTCGGCTTGAAGCATTGAACTATTAACTTTTAACTGTGATTACACCCGGCTTCAGCCGCACTGAATTCTTCTTTTTTCATTCCCCTATATCCCGTCAGGCTCTCCCTCCCTAATTTGGGGAGTTAGAGGGGGCTTTCCATGTCGGGATTACTGGACTCGAACCAGCGACCCCTACGTCCCGAACGTAGTGCGCTACCAACTGCGCTAAATCCCGTTTTGCGGGTGCAAAGATACATCAAAATTCCGAATATTGGCCATATTTGAAAATAAATTTGCTTTAAAATTTGCGAGTTAAACAAAAAAGGTCTATCTTTGCACCCGCAAGATTGAAATCTTAGCTTGGTGCCATAGCTCAGTTGGTAGAGCAAAGGACTGAAAATCCTTGTGTCCCCGGTTCGATTCCTGGTGGTACCACTTCCCTTATTATTCTCTTTCAGTTATTTCGCTATAAGGTCATATAGTGATTGGTAATCCTTTACCACACCATATTTCACATCACTGCTGCTGATGGCGGCGAAATGCTTACGGGCACACTCTATTTTCGCAGCCTCAGCGCCACGGAGCTGTGCCTCAATTAAATCATTTCCTTTTGTCTCGGCAACGAAATAAACATGCTTTACAGCACCTTCCCTGAACACCACAGCCCAATCGGGGTTGTAATGCCCCATCGGAGTGTTGATGTAAAAGCCGCGGGGGAGTTTGGTATAAACCTCCACGGCCTCCTCTCGTTCCAAAGCCTCCGCGAAATTCTTCTCTATACCCATACTGTCAACTACCACGATATCATACAGTGATTTATGGCTCTCTATGGCATTGACTCCCAATTTGCCACGCAATGTGCTTTCCGTGAAAATATCCATGTCGTATTTGTTGGAGCTGGGCACGTATGAGATTTGCTGGATAACAGAGAGAGCCTTGACATCATTGATGATATTAGCCGTCTTAATGACAAACTCCTCCGGGTTCATCTTGAACTGCGCAAAGGAGGCAGGCTTGATACCTTTGAGAATTTCAACTATTGTCTTTCGGGTCAATCCAGTGGCGTTGACCAAATCACCTATAAGGTCATAACGCACACTGCTGCCAATCGCCTCTGTAACCTTAATAGTACGCGACTGTCCATGTGACATTGCAACACCAGCCTGCAACGCCTCTCTGTCACGAATATTTTCCAAGCCGCCGTGTTCTACCACAATACGGATCTCCGTAACCTTTAAATTTTTGTCAATGTTTGTAATGGCACTCTTTATCAAATCCTTTGAATCAAACTCCACTTTATAGTAAGACTTGACATTAATGCGGTTCCACAATTCCATGAATTTTCCCTTGAATTTATCCTCCTGGAAAGTAGCGACCTTTGGCTTGCGGGCATTCTCATAGAGAATCTTGTCAGGATTATAAATTGTTTCCAAGCGGCTGACAATGCCCGCCTTTATCGGTTCTAATTCCGTACCCAAATTGATTTTATCAGATTTCTTGTCGTTGAAATACTTCTCGGTGAGTTTGCCATTGTCGTCAACATAATCATTTTTGATAAGTTGAAAGTAGATTTTGCGAGCCAAATTGATGTTAGTTTTTATTTCCTCACCGTCGGCAGAAGTCAACAATATATCCTCGAAGAGGTGAGCCGTAACCTCGACAGGGCGGTCGGCGACATCTTCGGCAAGTTCAGTCTGGAGCAACTTGCTGAAATGCTCATAGCTTTCACTGGCAATTACCGTAAGGATATTCACGTCAAACACGCCATCACCCAAAACATCCATATCCTGCCGCTCAC
>JAJPZD010000261.1 GCA_021204605.1 Prevotella sp. | reverse complement strand
GGCTCATCCACTGGGTCAGTCGTTCTTCTCAGCACCGCCCGCACCCTGACGAGAACCTCGCGGATAGAGAATGGCTTTGAGATGTAATCATCAGCCCCTAAGTTGAACCCCGTTATCAGGTCGTTTTCAGTGTCACGGGCGGTAAGGAAAATTATCGGGATATCCTGCGTGGATTTTTCGGCTTTCAGTTTTCTTGCCATTGCAAACCCAGACATTCCCCCCATCATTACATCAAGCAACAGCAGGTCGTAACTGGCGATATCCATAGCCATTGCATCTTCCGCAGAGTAGGCGGTATCCACCATATATCCGTCTGTCTCAAGATTGAATTTCAAGATTTCGCAAATATCCTCCTCATCATCCACAACCAATATGCGGCAATTCCTATCCATAGTCATTGTATTTATATGATAACTGTTGCAAAATTAATAAAAGACGTATTCACGTCTGTTGCAAAGACGTTACAATTCGGTTACGACTCATTCATTGTCATCGATTTCAAGTTTTGGCAACGGTCTGCTCTTATTCTCTTTGGCTCCCATTTTCTTAAGATTGTTGGCAGAAGACAAGATACTCTGCTTGCCTTTCAGCGATTTTCCCGCTTCATCGTAAGATTTTTGAATACTGTCAATATTCTTGCCTATTTTGTCAAACCTTTCATAGAATAATCCCACACGGTCAACGAGGGTACTTGCCAAATCAAAGACCTTCTCCTGATTTTCTGTCTGTTGTTTCTGTGTCCATGCAATCTGCAACAGCCTGAGCAATGAGAACAGGTTCTGCTCTCCCGTGATTATCACGTTGCGGTCGAAAGCGTAACGCCACAGCTCAACATCCGCAGCGATTGCAAGTTGCATTGCCGCCTCCTGCGGGACGAACATGATTACGAAATCGAGAGTTGTCCTGCCCTCCATGGAATATTTGTTGTAATTCTTTGCGGCGAGTTCATCAATATGCTTGCGTACGCTTTTCACATGCTCATTAAGGGAAACTTTTCTTTCCTCATCAGTCTCTGCATTCACATATTTGATGAAAGCGGTGAGGGAAGCCTTGGAGTCGATGATAACGTCCTTATTGTCAGGGTAATGCAGCACAACGTCGGGTCGCATCATATCATTGGTATCGTCATTGCGGATGACTTTTCCGTTAGCGTCGCGCATGGTGTCTTGTACGGTATATTCTATGCCTTTAGTAAAACCGAACCTGTCCAAAAGGTCGTTGAGTTTCATTTCACCGAAGTCGCCCTGCACTTTCGGACCAGTCTGCAAGGCCGTTGACAGTTTCTTGGCCTCCTCCCCAAGAGTATCGGCTGTAGTCTTCATTTGTTTGAACTGCTCTCTAAGTTCAGTTGTGCTACGCATAAAGGAATCGCGGTTGTCATCCATTGATTTCTTCATCTCGCCCATTACGGCTTTCAATGGCTCGATTATATTCCCCATTTGTGCGCGGTTATTAGCATCAAGCTCCTCAGAACGTTTTTCCAAGAGTTGTTTCGTTGTGGTGTTAAGCTGTTCCTGAAGGAGTTGCAGACGCTCGGCGAATTGTTTTTCAAGCAGTTGTATCCGTTCAGTCTTTTCTTGCTCGTTGCGTTGGTTGATTTCATCAATTAGATTATTATAATGGGTATCCTTTTCTGATAACAGTTTTTCATACTGTTCCTTTTTATCGTTCAGCAGTTTTTCTTGCTGCGCATCTTTTTCGCTTAACAATCTTTCTTGTTGTTTGTCCTTTTCGCACAGTTGTTTCTCAAACAATCCATTCTTTTCAGCGATTTGTTTTTCAAACAGCTCATTTTTGTCAGTCAACTGCCTTTCAAATTGTTGGCGGTTTTCCTCCAACTTTTCGTTAAGCATTTCTATCTCACGTTGTTTCGCCGAGACATCGTTGGAAAGAGAGGTGTTAAGTTCATTTGACTTTTTCGTATTTCGATAGTTTATTACTACCATTACGATTACCGCGATAAGCAGAACTGAAATAATTAATAATGTTGTAGAGTCCATATTGTATAAAGAATATTTATTGTGATTATCAGTTTTCAGTAGATTTGGCAATACCTTTAATCTGTGTCTTAGGCCAGTTTACGAGGAACAGTCTCTCTGTGGCACGTGTAAAGGCGGTATATAGCCAATGGATGTAGTCGGGAGAGAGCATATCATCGGTCATGTATCCTTGGTCGAGATAAATGTGCGCCCACTGACCGCCCTGTGCCTTATGGCAGGTCACGGCGTATGCATATTTTATCTGTATGGCGTTGAAATAGGGGTCTTGACGGATTTTCTTCATGCGCTCAGCCTTGGTGGGGATATCCGCATAATCCTCCGAGATGGCATTGAAAAGAGTTTCTCCTTGCTGGCGTGTCAATGCCGGTGCCTCTGCAGTAAGGCTGTCCATTATCACAGTGGCTTTGATTTCTTGCTCATCATAATCAGGAAACGTAAGATATACATCGGCAAAGTGGAAGCCATATAATTCACGCACGTTGGTTACTTTTTGCACGCAGGCGCGGTCTCCATTGGCTATGAATGTCATTGAGGAATCTTCGCTCTCTTTGTTTTCGGTGTCAGGTTTTTCTTTTTCCTCCACCCAATAGTAGTTGTTTCTCACCACCATGAGCATGTCTCCGGTAGAGATGTTTTCCTCACGCCCTAAAACCATATTACGTATTCCCGCATTATAGACATTCGCACGCTTGTTGCTCCGTGTAATCACTATTGTCTCGTCAATGCCAACTTCATAATAACTGCTGTTTAGCTGTTCTATAAGCTCGTTGCCGTTTACGATTTTTATGTCGGCAAAACCGTCAAACGTGATTTTTGGCAGACGTGTAATCTCATCGTGGGTTATCATCTGTCTTATCACAGTGGCGTTGTATAAGATGCCAGAATCAATTGACTGTCTCAGCACCTCGTTAAGATCGCAAGAATATACTTTCAGACCGTATCCTTCCAATACATTCGGCATCAGTGCCGGCGACTCCTCCTCACCGACAGGCGGCAACTGGGCCTTGTCGCCTACCAAAAGCAAACGGCAGTTGTGCCCCTTGTACACGAATGACAATAGGTCATCGAGCAATCTGCCAGTACCGAAAAAAGCCATGTCAGACATTCCTTCGTTGGCTATCATCGATGCCTCGTCAACCATGAAAAGCATGTCACGGAATTTGTTGTCTCCTAATTCAAAACTGCCAATGTCTCCGTTAAATGTCTTTTGACGGTATATTTTGCGGTGGATGGTAAAAGCTGCATGACCGGCGTTGAGTGAGAAAACCTTTGCCGCGCGTCCAGTCGGTGCAAGAAGCATGACGTTGCGGTTCAAACTGATCATTGTCTTTACCATTGCGGCTGCCAATGTGGTCTTTCCTGTTCCTGCCGAGCCGCGCATAATCATTACAGAGCGGGTGTCTCTGTCGGTCATAAATCGACAGAACACGTCAATCGCTCCTACCTGCTCCACAGTGGGAGTGAGACCGAAGGTTCTTCTTATCTGATATGCTAATTCGTCAACTATCATGAGGTTTTATCATGCCCAGACATTTACAGCATACAAAAATATAAAATTTTACTGAAATCCCGTAATTTTTCAATGCTTTGTTTTGATAAACTTCTGTCCATTTTCCTGTCTTTGCCAATGCTTAACCCAAATTTATTCAAAATCATCTCAAACCGCCAAATTACCATTTCCGTGAACTTAAGAAAATGGTCAATTCAGTGGTCAAAAAACATCCGCTCACTCACGTGTACGGATGCCAAGAGTTCTTAAATGTTTAATGAAACACAATCAACCGATTACGGCAGACTGGAGTTCTATTCCTATATTGCGCAGGCATTCTTCTATACGTTGCATTGTTTTTGCCTTCGGTGTCTTTGCACCAGTTGCATACCTTCTCAACACCGATGCGTTCATGCCTGCTCTTTTGGCAACGCCGGTAACACTGAGATAGCTATAATAGTTGAAGAAAGAACCGATGTCGAACTTGAACTTGTATTCAAGTTCCGGCATTTCCTTGCCTTTCTCTTCCTTTATTTCCCTCATTTCCTTTTCGGCTACATACAAATCTTCAATAGTCTCTTTTGCGGACTCCCCATAACCCGTAAGAAGAAAACCGGGAGAGTCTTCCAATACCACTCATGTATAATTCTTCTCACCCGGTTGTTTTTCCACTTGAACTGTTACTTTTCTTTTTTCCATGTTAACTCTTGTAGCTAGCTCTTTGAAATATTGTTGTATATCTTTCTAATTCTACATCAAACCACAACTTCAGCACTTCGTCAAATATCGCTTTAACGTTGTATATCTTTCTAATTCTACATCAAACCACAACGCCAAATAGGTACTGGTTTTCAAAAAATTGGTTGTATATCTTTCTAATTCTACATCAAACCACAACATAATCCGCATGCGGAATTTGCAAAGGGCTGTTGTATATCTTTCTAATTCTACATCAAACCACAACTGACTACGCCAAAGGGCGTGACAAGGCGGTGTTGTATATCTTTCTAATTCTACATCAAACCACAACGGCAAATGGGGGTGTTTCTTCACGCTCAAGGTTGTATATCTTTCTAATTCTACATCAAACCACAACGTATGCTAAATAACTTTCTATATTTCAGCTATATACATAAATTTTTCACATTACGAAGTGGAGTTTTGATATAGATTTCTTGCAAATTTATTAAAAAAATTCAAGTTGGATGGGTGCTCTTACCTCTTTTTTTGCGGTTTTACCGAAAATTGTTTCAATATCACCATATTGTTTATCAGTTATAGCAAGCAAACTCACTTTACCTGTTGCAGGCATAATAACTTTTACACGTTTCTTGTGTACAACAAGACTTTCATGAGATGCACAGTGCCTTATATAAACAGAGAATTGCATCATTACAAATCCATCTTTCAATAAATTTTTCCGAAAATCTGAAGCGATTTTCCGTTCTCGTTTTGTTGTTACAGGCAAGTCAAAAAACACAAATAGCCACATAATGTGATAAGCGTTAAGTCTTAATTCTGTCATACAAAAGTAGGATAAACGATTTTTTCTTTATTGTCTTTGAATGCACGAACTAAAGAGGCTGTCGTAGCAGAAAGTGCAATTTGCAATGGTCGTATCTGCCTTTTTAACTTTACATCAGATGTCAAGACTTTTACGAGCGTCTGTTTCACATCTTTATCTAAACTTGCGTTTGGCGTGAACTCATAAAGTTGATTAACTGCAAAATCAACAAATGGACGATATGGCTCCATTACATCATCGGCTAATGGGAAAGCATTATATCGGTTACGGTGGAACAGTCCAAACGCAGGAAATAATCCCGAACCTAATAACGCTCTCGCCACTGCTGCACGAAGAATGGCATAACCATAATTCAACAAGCTGTTTGGATCTTCTCCATTACGGTCTCGTTTGAATTTTTGCCCATACATCCGTTGCCAATAAATCTTAGCTGCAATACCCTCCCGATTATCACTATCACCCGACAACACATTGGAATAATATGGTTTCAATATACTACCATTTAGATCTAAGATATCGAGTAACGCAGCCTGGTTACGAATTTTATATTCTATTATTTCCTTCCAAATACGCTTTTTCGTAGGTTGCGATGCCTCAATCTGTAATCTCTGTACTTCTTGCTGCACTGCATTGGATTCAAGTGGCATCAACATTGAATTTGGCATGAACTTGCTATCGCAGAATATAACCGCAACATTGTTTCCTGTCAATGCATTTATCAGTGGAATAGTCAGGTTAACCATCTGATTCTCCACTATCACTACACCCACATCCTCTATCGCCCTCGAAACAACCTCCTTAGTATCCTTGAATTGGATAATCATCTGGTTGTATTTTAGCGATAAAGATACGGGAGAACTAAAAAACAATGTTTGCTTAATCATTTTTCAAAAATTTTATTTCTCCAATATCATTCATTTCAAAATCGTAACCTTGCACTAAACCCTTAAACTGGGTGTGAAGCAATGTTATTCCAGATCTCGTTATTTCGTTGTTTTTGAAAACACCATTCTTAAAACGTACTTCTGTTGACGGTCTTGCTTCTTGATGATGCATTAATGAAAGTGTACCGTAATCATATCCAGAAATCACCATGGAAGACATTCCTTTTATTTTATAAATTCTTCTGTTTAATTCTTTTCTGCTGAGTTTAAAGATTTCATCAGGGTTATCCTCATATAAAATAACCATCGTTCCATTTTGTAGTTCCCATTTTAAAGGATATTTATTTATAGGGCTTAATATAGGTAATAGATTTTCATTATCTCCCTTACCATTATAAAATTTTACGGCATCCAAACAATTTACTAGCACAAATTCCCTTTTCTCTTTTCCTCTTGCGTCTTTTCCAACATAGATTCCCATCATATAGTTTGAATCATTAGCAACATGGAAATTACGCTTATAATCCTTTGGAGATATATCTCTTTGTTTACGAATTTCCAACGGTCGTTTTATTTGCGGTGCATAAATTCTTACTTTATTTATTTTTATTCCTTTCTCTTTATTCATCCATATACCAGCATCCACTGCCTTTTTCAAGTTTCCATGCTCTTTGACGGCATCTTCAACTTTTTTACGTACTACATCATCAACTATATTTTTAGGATCAACTTCTTCTACCTGTTTACGTACAACATACCTTATTTCTCCATCACGCTCTATAGCTCCATAGTATTTCTCCAAATGTAATTGTACACGGGCTGTATCTCCTTGCATATATTCATTGGTTAACTTCCCATTCTTGCGAACTTTCTTACGGGTACATTTCCCCATATTATCAGCAGTATAATGACTAATGAGAAGTGCGTCCTCAATATGTTTTAAGTCCTCTGTAAATGTTTTCCACGGTTTTGGAAATACAGCACGTTTACTATCCAATCCCCAATCATACTGTTCTTCATCATGATAATATTGAGCCAGTTTATCATATTCCGCCTTTCCTATACATGCAATTGTAATAGCATCTATTGCATGATGACAATGGTTAATACGTAGTTTTTTCTCATATTCCTCCTGCAATCCCCAAATTTTTCTAAAATCAGAAGTCGCAATTCCTTTAACAATATAAACGTGATGAAATAGGGATTTCAAATATAAACGTGCATATCTTGATATGACACTTATATCAACACCTTGACGACGAGAGAAACCTTTTGGTACTTCTGTCATTGTAAACCTATCGTATTTTCCTTTCCAATAATTCAACTCTAAAGTTAAGCGATGACGCTTTTGAATTAAACGGTCTTTCAATGTCTTATCACTTACTCCTCTTGTGTTAATCTTGCGTAAATTCTTCTATAAATCATCAATTTTTTCTTTCCAATGGGAAATGCGCTCCATTATCTCGTCATATTTAGGCAATTGCGTAGGTATAAATGTGCGTTTGGTATTGCGGTTATAACTACTTTCACATATAGTAAGGTTCTCTGCTGCGGAATCTCCTCCAACACTACGTGGTATCGTATGCTCTATATCAAATTTGTTCGAATCATTTAAAAGGTCGGATATGCTTATTTGTTTTCCAGTATAAAGACATATATGTTTCTGCTCTTCCCACAATTTATATTTCAATATATCAACATCTGTTGGCTGATAACTTTCTCCAAAAAGTTTTTTAATTTCTTTTGCATACTCAACATTCTTTTTTTCATTTTCCCTCTGCCATTGATTAACAGCAGCACGCCTATTAGAATCATTCAACTCCCGAGAAAATTCAATATGTATAATCGTAAATTCATCTATTTTCCCCTCTTTTAATAACGTATTGATGACATGGCGAATGCGGAACAATGAATGCATTGCCATCGGATTTCTCATACTATTTGTTCGAGGCGAACCAAGTTGGTAATATCCACAAGATGTTCTTAAAGTAGTCTGTGGAAACATTTCTATCATTGATGGATGATAAAGTTTCTGCAAATTCTTTGTCTCCTTATCATTAAGTTCATACAAGTCAGGGATTCTCTCATTTAAATAGTCTCCAAAAGTTTTTTCTTTTTCTTTATCTTCTCCATTTTCTATCTTCTCATTCTCTTTCTTTACTTTTTCCTTATATTTTTCATATTCTTCAAATACCGTTACAATCTTATCAACTTCCTCTTTAGGTAAGACTGGCAAAAGAGCTTCTTTGTCAATTTCACAAGGAACAACACAAGCGAGATTTGCCATAAACACGGCATGAGAATAAATCATGCCATATTTCTTCATATATGGTAATATCTTTCTTATAGCCTTCAATGATAGTGCTGCATAATCAGAAGGAAGGTGTATTTTACTGAATTTCGTTGCATGTTCTTCATCCATTTGCAATTTTTCAATTGCAAAATTCTTCAGTTTATCCTCATCATCGAAAACGAACAGCACATGCCAGATGTCATTTAATATCTCAAAGCGTGTTTTCGTCTCATTAATACCCTTTTCACGGTTTTTCTTTTCATTTAGAGTATAAACTTCACAAGCAGCTTCCAACCAACTGTCCTCATTCTCCTTTACACCAAAGGCTTCCGACAATTGGGCTATTACAGGACATCCACTCACTGAAGTATCCATATAATAATTGAATCTATAAGCACACTCTGCTTTATCCATATAATAACAGATATTCTTTTTAGAGCCAGAAATTTTTTTCGCAATATCCTCAAACTTAAATTCCTTTTTTGATTTTATAAATAATGGTATTATACTTTCCTTCTCCTTATCATTCAAAAATCTAAGCTCATTATCCTTTGGATCCTGCATCTTAATACTGTTTATAAACTGATACATTCGATACTGCTCATATAACGGATGTGAAATAGGACACCTCGCTTTCTTCGGTTCATACACACATTTTCCTACAGTTTGTTTCTGTGATTTCAAAGGTCGCTGCGTGATAATTACTCTGCACAAATCTTTTGTCAAATCTTCTGACAATCCCTGCAACTCACATATTTTCCTCAGTTCTTTGTCATAATGTTCCAACCTACTCGTATAGTGATTACGTATCTTTTCTCCTTTCTGATACAATTTATAAAAATATTGTCCCAAATATTCAAAGCCTTCAGCTTGCATATCTTTTGTTAAGTCATCAATGCTTGCTTTAACCTTTCCATCGCTCTCCTTTGTATTTTCTTTGCGATTACTAAGAAAACCGCGTCTCTGATTGATATGGTAAATAGCTCGCCCAACAATATAACGATTTACTTGTTTCGTCAAATCTAATTTCTCTGTGAGACAGAGATTGCGATAGTAATAAGGATTAATATTTTCTTCATCACTGGTACTCTGCCATTTCATAAATGCCTCATTCAATGGATATTTCTTTTCAGAACGCCATTTTTTTAATTCTTCTAATGACAAGGGCGGACACATTTTGTTTTCAATAAGTATCCTAAGCAATGCTATTTTCCTCAACTTTCTGCGCCAATATCCAATACGTTGCCGCCTATGTGTTGTTCGCTCTGCTGCCTTTGAGGACTCTATCCCTTTCTCTATTTTCACTCCCTCCTGAAAGATGTTTACACCTTTGTCTATCAGGGTATATTTGTTCTCTTGAGCATTTTCGTCATAATCTACAATTGCCCAACCAATGCTATTTGTACCAGTATCGATACCAAGAATTCTTTCCATAGTATATGTTAAAATTTGTTGTTTTCTATCAGATAAAAAAATATTTTGTACCTTTGCATCATAAGATATTCTACATCTTATCACAATAAGGCTGTTATGGCCGAAGGGTAAAACCTATACTCCCGCTTCGGTGGGAGTTTTTTATTTCATTTATATAACGAGTGTAAAAATAATAAATTTTTATTTCGCTTCCAAACTTTTGTTTTTTTTTATTTTACAATATAATATAATCATTATATGCAAAATATATTTGAATTTTTATGCAGATAATTGGATGTTCCAAAATTAATCACTATCTTCGCAACGGCTTTTAGTGAAAAGTTCGCATCGACCATAATCACAATGGTATGCACCAACATAATGGATTACACCGAAACCGTATTTAAGGTATTTTAATGGCTAATTTAAAAACTTTGGGACAGTGGGACACTTTGCGAGTGACACGTAAAGCTGTAAAAGGTTGACGTAATGATACGAAATGTGGCTAAACGCTGACACTCTGATAAGCCAAATAATAAAATATCAGCATTGCGGCTGTCCCAAAAGTTGGGACACTTTGGGACACTTGAAAACTGATAAATTGCCGCCAGAAAACATTTACAACTTACACTCTGATATAAAACTACAACAAATCTCCACATTGTGACCTTTCAAAGTAAATAATATCAACAAACTGATAATCGGTTTTAGGACGCAAAATACACCAAAAATCCCTGAAAATCCGTTAAAATAACATGTTCACTTTGAATACTTAATAAAAATATTCTATCTTTGCGAAAGTATTGAGTATCATTTTATATCCAATTGACATTCATTTTTTCGACGATTTATGAACAGAGTGTTTCATTTGACAGGGCAAGATGAAAATAAGCAATAATCACATATTGGCGATACTGGTTGCAGGATTGGCTGTGGTATGCGTGTTGTGCATTACCTCTCCTATACGTTTTGAAAAGCAGCAGGAGAAACGGGAGCAGATAGTTAAGCAACGGCTGATACAGATACGACTTGCTGAGGAGCGGTTCAAAAACGCAAACGGCTTCTATGCCGATGATTTCATGACGTTGATAAAAAGCGGCCTTCTTGCCGACTCGTTGCAGTATGTTCCGTTCACAGAGGGCACGCAGTTTGTCCTAATGGCTACGATGTTTACCACGAAGTCAGGGCGGCAGTTGCCCCTTATGGAGTGTGGAACGACATACGATGAATACCTTACGGGGCTTGATAAGAAAGGTATTGCGAATCTAATAGAGAAAGCCACGAACATGGGTAAATATCCAGGGCTGAAAATAGGCGACATAACAACACCTAATGACAATGCAGGAAACTGGGAGTAATAAAATATTAAACAAGCCGCGTCTGACTATCCGTATCGGCAGGTATTCATTATCGTTCTCTGCCATTGAAATGGAGAACGACAAGGGAATAGTGTTTGAGCCATATACAGTAAAGAGCGGTATGTCGATGGCTGCGAATCTGCGTGAGGCATTAAAGGAGATAGACCTTTTGAATAACGGTTGGCAGCGTGCAGAGGTGTTGATAGACTCGCCTGTGCTGATGATACCTGTTTACCTGTTTGACGAAAAGGATAAGGAATCTCTTTTTCATCATGCAATCACGGGGCATGACAAGGAATCGGTGTTATATAATGTATTGCCATCGTTAAATGCTGTAGTAGTGTATTCCATTAACAAGGATCTGAAACTCGTGATTGACGACCATTTCTATGACGTGCGCTATACCCATGTGTGCGTATCTGTTTGGAATCATCTGTACCGGAGGAGTTTCACGGGTGTCAGGATGAAACTATACGCATATTTCCATGACAAGAAGCTTGATGTATTCAGTTTCAGGCAGAACAGGTTCAGGTTCACCAATAGTTTTGATACCAACCTTGCTCCTGATGCCGTGTATTTCATATTGAACATCTGGAAACAGCTGGCGTTCAACAACAAGAGGGATGAGCTTCACCTTGCAGGTGAGATTCCTGACAGGGAGACATTGGAAATAGAATTGCGCTCGTTCATACATAATGTATATGTGGTCAACCCACAGGCAGACTTTGGCAACTCACCAATTTCGGAAATAAAGAATATGCCCTACGATCTGATGGCGCATTTCATGAAATGATAATTCTCTTGGAGAGAAAGTAACGACAATTCCACAGAAAATGAGGATAATAACAGGAAAATACAAGGGGCGGCATTTCGACATACCACATTCGTTCAAGGCAAGGCCGACGACCGACTTTGCCAAGGAGAACATATTCAACGTATTGAACGGATATATCGACTTTGATGGAGCCGTAGCTCTTGATCTTTTTTCCGGTACTGGCAGTATCTCTCTTGAATTTTTGTCGCGCGGTTGTTCCCAAGTAATCAGTGTTGAGGCAGACAAGGAGCACCATGCATTCATACGTCAGTGCCTTAAGAAACTCAACGACGACAATTGTATCCCCCTGCGTGGCGATGTGTTCCGTTTCATAAAAAGCTGCCACACCCAGTTTGACGTGATTTTCGCCGATCCGCCATATACCCTTGAGAATCTGCCTGAGATACCATCACTCATACGAGAGAGCAACATATTGAAACCAGAAGGGGCTTTCGTGTTAGAGCATGGGAAAAAACACCGTTTTGAGAATGAGCAAGGATTTGTTGAGCATCGTGCATACGGCAGTGTTAATTTTTCCATTTTCCAAACAGTATAAATAAAAACTAAAAAACGTTGACAACACTATACTTTTCTGTTTGAAACATTAAAAATCTTGTTTTTTATTTGTATCTTTACACGCCCTTTATACATACAAAAGAGTTCTTGTGTTTTTATACAATAACTCCAGTGGCTCAGAAATAAAATAAAAAACAATATAAATGCATTTCAAATGGAATTACAAAACACCAACATCCGAGCAAAAAAAGGCGGCTGAAGAGTTAGGCGCAAAGTTGGGGATTAGTCCTCTCTTAGCGAATATTCTCATTCAGCGAGGCATTACCACTGAATCCGCTGCCAAACGGTTTTTCCGACCCCAATTGAGCGACTTGATAAACCCGTTCCT
>JAJPZD010000099.1 GCA_021204605.1 Prevotella sp. | reverse complement strand
ACGGGCCACCGACACGCATACCATTGATGGTGTACATACCCTTACTATTGGTTACAGCAGTGTAACGCGAGCCGGAGGGCTTATGAATAGCCTCGACAGTTGCACCGATGACGTCTTCACCGTCGGCAACGACCTTGCCCGCCAATGATGAAGTGGTAACCTGTGCGAAAGCAGAAGAAGCGACCAGCAGCATCAAAGCAATAAGCAAATGCAATTTTCTGTGCATGATTTTTGTAAAATAGTTAAAGTTAATATTATGGGCTTTCACCCTATTTTATTTGATTTTTTGTTTGTTTTATTGTTATCGGGTACAAAATTCACGCTATTATGTTACAATCGCATTGCGAAAATATTAAATGTATGCGTGGAAGTACTCTCATTTAACTTTACTAACATATAAATTTAAAATTGTTCTAAAATATATAAAAAGAGATTGCAAAGATAGTGAATTTTTTCAAATAGAATACGATTTTGCACTTTGTTTATGTTAAATTTTTATTATTCAAGCACATAGTTAATTCAAGGCGAATTATCAAATAGATATGAAATTTTTACTTGACATTGCTTTTTAATGTTTTTTGATTATAGATTGAAATATAAAGATGTGTTTTTTGCTGATATTATGAAAAAGAACAATTTTTTTACATAAGATTGGTGCTATTAAAAAATCGCCTCCTTTGGATAATTGGGGAGGCGATTAGTTTGAAATACGTTTGTTTGATTTGCGCAAAAATCAGTTGTGAACGAGAGTGCCGATGTTCTCACCGTCCATTACCTTTTTGAGGTTGCCGAAGATGTCCATGTTGAACACATAGATAGGGAGGTTGTTCTCCTTGCACATAGTGGTTGCAGTGAGGTCCATTACTTTCAGTCCACGAGTGTAGATTTCATCGAAAGAGATGTCAGAGAACTTTGTGGCGGTAGGGTCTTTTTCCGGGTCGGCGGTGTAAACGCCGTCAACACGAGTACCCTTGAGCATCACGTCAGCCTCGATTTCTATACCACGCAGCGAACTGCCCGTGTCGGTAGTGAAATAAGGTGAGCCAGTGCCGGCACTGAAAATGCAGATATATCCAGCCTCCATTGCCTCGATAGCCTTCCACTTGCTGTAAAATTCGCCAATCGGTTCCATGCGGATAGCAGTAAGCACTTTTGTCTTGACACCCACAGCACCGAGGGCAGAACTCAGCGCAAGCGAGTTGATTACCGTGGCGCACATGCCCATCTGGTCGCCTTTCACCCGGTCGAAGCCCTTGCCGGCACCGCTCAGGCCCCGGAAGATGTTGCCACCGCCGATTACGATACCGATTTGCACGCCCATGTCGTGTACCGCTTTTATTTGTTGGGCGTAATCACTGAGTCGCTCAGGATCGATGCCGAAATGCTGTTTTCCCATTAGGCTCTCACCACTCAGTTTCAATAAAATTCTTTTGTACTTTGCCATATATTAAATATTTAGAAATTTTGTAATTGTCTTATTAGTAAGTGTTTTATTAGTAATAAATCACTATCAAATGATGTATTTAACCTCTTTGAAAGCATATTTACTGACAGTGCCATCAGTTTTTTGCAAAACCAGGGAGCCATTAGATTCAACCCCCACTATATCAGCCATGAATCTGCCGTTAGCGTCTTCGTATTCGAATATCCCCCTGCGGCGGTATAATGCATTAGCATAGAGGTAGTCGAGATCCTCAAGTTGACTGCTTTCCACCATTTTGAGATAATACACAAATCGGTCAATTATCATGTCAAGCAAAGCCTGTCTGTCAGTTTCATGTCCGAGAATGTTATACAACGATATAGGATTCGGAGCATCACTTGTGAACGTCAGTTGGTTGACGTTGATTCCCGTGCCGAGAATGCAGTTTTTCATACATTTTCCACTAATGACACATTCAGAGAGAGTGCCACCGATTTTCATATCACGGAAATAAATGTCGTTGGGCCATTTTATGGAGATGTCAGGAACAAGTTCCGCCAAAGAGTCACGTATAGCGAGAGATTTCACCTCAAGCATCACGAACTGCCTTGAAGCAGGAATATTTAGAGGGTGAAGCAATACACTGAAAAGGAGGTTCTTACCACGCACACTCTCCCAAGAGTTCGCACCCTGACCACGCCCGGCAGTCTGGTGTTCGGCAGAGACAACAGTCATGAGTTGCCCCTCCTCACCATGATATTCACGTAAGAAACGGTTGGTGGAGTCGGTTTCTTTCAGATTTATTACTTTTATGCTTGCCATCTGTTTAGGGCGATATGTAGTTTATTTTCCCTTGTATATGCAAAAATACGAAATTTCCGCAACATAATGAGTAGATATTTGGCATATTTGACAAGATTTCATAATTTTGGAAGTCGGAAGAAGTAGGAGGCTGGGCATTAGTCCGCATACACATTAATAAAAGAGTTATGGAAACGACGAAAGACGAGCAATATATGCGGAAGGCACTTGTCGAAGCAGAGGCAGCATTTGCTGAGGGCGAGATACCGATTGGGGCGGTGATAGTGTGCAAGGACAGGATAATCTCACGGGCGCATAACCTTACGGAGACATTGCACGACGTTACAGCGCATGCAGAGATGCAGGCGATAACGGCGGCGGCAAACGCATTAGGCGGCAAATATTTGGATGAATGTACCCTTTGTGTTACCGTTGAGCCATGTGCCATGTGTGCTGGAGCAATCGGTTGGGCGCAAATAAAGCGCATTGTCTATGGAGCAAGTGATGAGAAAAAAGGATACAGACGATTCGCCCCAAACGCCCTGCATCCCAAAGCGGAAGTAATTTCAGGTGTTTTGGAAGAAGAATGTAAAAAGATTATAAAAGATTTCTTCAAAACACTAAGGGAATGAAGAAATCTTCAGAATACGTATTTCATTAATTTAATAAAAAAGTGCAATTCATACAAAACTTTTTTGATATTGATTGTATGTTTTTAAAGATGTCTGAATAAATATGCCATAATCTCTCAAAAAATATTACCTTTGCAAAGAGAAATGATAGAATTGCCGTAAGAAAAACA
>JAJPZD010000277.1 GCA_021204605.1 Prevotella sp. | reverse complement strand
TAGCATTGCCGGAACAGATAATCTACGACATGAAGCCATACATGAAGAACATCGCTCACCTGTCATTTCCCGACCATTACCAGTTTACCAAGCAGGACATCGAGCAGATCAACGATACTTACCGTCAGATGCCCTATCCGAAGATTGTGATAACCACAGAGAAGGACAATACCCGCCTGATAGGGATGAAAGGCCTTTCCGACGAGGTAAGATACAGCATATATATCCTTCCCGTCCACATGAAATTCATGTTCGGACAGGAGGAAGAGTTCAACAATAAAATCATCGACTATGTACAAAAAAATTCAAGAAACAGCGGCTTGGTTGAAAGAAAGGATGACAACAAGCCCAAAGACAGCGATAATATTGGGAACAGGTCTCGGACAATTAGCTTCAGAAATTAGAGATAGCTACGAGTTTCCCTATCAGGACATACCAAATTTCCCTGTATCAACAGTTGAGGGACATGCAGGAAAACTAATCTTCGGAAAACTTGGCGACGTTGACATCATGGCAATGGAAGGCCGTTTCCATTTCTATGAGGGTTACAGTATGAAAGAGGTAACATTCCCGATACGTATAATGTACGAGTTAGGAATAACCACCCTTTTCGTAAGCAACGCCTCTGGTGGCATGAATCCAGAGTTCAAGATTGGCGACTTGATGATTATCACCGACCATATAAACCTCTTCCCGGAACACCCATTACGAGGGAAGAACTTCCCTACAGGTCCCCGTTTCCCTGATATGCACGAGACATACGACCTCAAACTGATAGCGGAAGCAGATGCGATAGCCAATGAGAAAGGCATACGAGTGGTCCACGGAGTGTATGTAGGCGTGCAGGGCCCGACTTTCGAGACGCCGGCAGAATACAAGATGTACCACCGTATGGGCGGTGATGCCGTGGGGATGAGCACCGTACCGGAGGTTATCGTGGCACACCATTGTGGCATACGCACATTCGGCATAAGCATAATCACCGACTTAGGACTTGAAGACGCTCCTGTTGAAGTAAGCCATGAGGAAGTACAGGTAGCAGCAAACAAGGCACAGCCCCTTATGACAGAAATCATGAGGGAGATGATAAACAGAGCGTAAGCGGCAGATGACAGAAATCGTAAAACTCGGAGAGTTCGGCTTAATCGACCATCTGACAAAAGACATCAAGCCGAAGAACAAATCGACAAAGTACGGTGTGGGTGATGACTGCGCCGTATTGGACTATCTAAACAAGGAAGTACTCGTGACCACTGATATGCTGATGGAGGGCGTACACTTTGACCTTACCTATATCGACTTGGAACATTTGGGATATAAGTCTGCCATGGTGAACATCAGTGATATATTCGCAATGAACGGCACACCACGTCAACTAACCGTGAGCATTGCACTTAGCAAACGGTTCTCCATAGAAGATATGGAAGCCTTTTACAGAGGACTGCGCAGGGCATGTGACAAATGGAATGTGGATATAGTGGGAGGAGACACCACATCTTCGTTTACAGGACTTGCTATAAGTATCACCTGCATTGGAGAATGTGAGCGAGGCAAGGCAGTTTACAGGAACGGAGCCAAAGATACCGACCTGATTTGTGTGTCCGGCAACCTGGGAGCTGCATACATGGGTTTGCAGTTGCTTGAAAGAGAGAAAAGCGTCTATTACCAACAAGTGGGTGAGGCGAAGAAAAAAAACGACAGTAGGGCTCTTGAAGAATTAGCACATTTCCAACCCGACTTTGCAGGAAAAGAATACTTGTTGCAAAGGCAATTAAAACCAGAAGCACGGGGAGACATCATACAAAGATTAAGAGAACTGAACATACAGCCTACATCGATGATAGATATCAGTGACGGACTTAGCAGCGAGCTGTTCCATATCTGCAACCAAAGCGGCTGCGGCTGCCGTATCTATGAGAGAAACATCCCGATAGACTACCAGACTGCTGTTATGGCAGAGGAGTTGAACATGAACGTTACAACCTGCGCCCTGAATGGCGGTGAGGACTATGAGCTACTGTTCACCGTGCCTATCGGTGACCATGAGAAAATCGAGGATATAGAAGATGTAAAACTGATAGGCCATATCACGAAAAAAGAATACGGAAAAGTTCTTGTAACCCGGGACAACAACGAGTTTGACCTGAAAGCGCAAGGTTGGAATCCATTAAAAGACTGACATAACAATACCCACAGTCAATGAAAAGGAACTTTCTGCTATACGTTACCCTACCCTACGCCTATTCCATACTCCGTCCTTTGGAACATGAGATATGGCGTAGAAATGAGAATGTCGCCTGGTACATTGAGGATGGCTGTCGAGTAGAGTTGGAAAAGAATGAGTTGTGCTTGGAAACACTAAGAAAAGCCGTTGAATACAACCCTGTGGCGGTCTTTGCGCCAGGCAACTATATCCCAGATTTCATTCCTGGCATCAAGGTGGCACTATTCCACGGTTATGCTATACAGAAAAGGATAGAGGCAATTGACGACCATTTCACCATCAGGGGCTGGTTTGACATCTATTGCACACAGGGACCGAGCAGTACGACATACTTCAAGGAATTGGAAAAGAAGAAAGGGTTTTTCAGGGTTTATGAGACAGGATGGCCAAAGGCAGACACATATTTCTCTGAAGAGGTACAGCGCAAGCCGCAGAACGCCCGTCCGTTAATTCTCTATCCACCTACATTTACACATAATGTCTGTTCAGCGCCTCATTTGGTCAAGGAGATAGAGGAGCTTGCCAAGACACGGCCGTGGGACTGGATAATCACATTCCACCCAAAGCTCACAGATCCGGAGATAATAGCTGCTTACAAACGTATAGCGAGTGAGAACGACAATGTCACCTTCTTTGAGGGAGTGAATAAAATGCCGTTATTGCAACAAGCTGACGTGATGCTTTGCGACAGTTCCTCAATAATCCTTGAGTTCATGTTTCTCGACAAACCAGTGGTAACGTTCCGCAACTCCCATCCAGGTCCGCATTTGATTGACGTGCAGCAACCAGATGAAGTGGGAGATGCCATCGAAAAGGCACTTACAAGACCTGACGCATTGATGAAGGAGATTGAGAAATACACGATGTGGCACGAGCCGCACCGCGACTGCAAATGCTCATATCGCGTTATCGAGGCAGTGGATGACTTTATCGCAAGGGGACATATCGGACTGAAACGCAAGCCATTAAACCTTGTGAGAAAATGGAAATTGCGGAGGCAATTGCATTATTTCCCTTTTTTGGAAAAATTCTAATCATCGTAAGGAGAAGAAGAAGCCAACTTGTGCTTGATTCTTGCCGGATTGCCTACGGCAAGGCTATCATCAGGAATGTCGTGCACAACCACGCTGCCGGCACCGATGATACACCTCTTGCCGATTTTCACGCCAGGGCGTACTATCACGCCACCACCAAGCCAAGTATCATCACCTATGGAAATGGGATAAGCAGTCTCAATTGGTTTACGCCTGTCCATATAGTCAAAAGGATGTTGGGGCGTGTAGAGCTGGCAATTAGGACCCAAAAGAACATTATCGCCAATAGTTATGCCGCCACTGTCGAGCATAGTACAATTATAGTTGACATACACGTTATGACCGAGCGTTATCCTATGCCCGTAACCACAATGGAAAGGCGGTACGATGACACTGTCTTTTGGAATTTCTGGGATGAGCTCCTCAATCATCTCACGGTAACAATCATCGTAGATGCTAACAGACTGCAACTTAGCACACATTTTCTTGGCGTGCATCAAACTGTCGCTTATCTCAGGGTCGGAATAGTCATATAGCAACCCCCTGCGCATCTTCTCAAATTCCGTCATAACGTTACCTTGTTTTAGCTACGATTAGGCGTGCAAAAATACGAAAATAATTTCAAACTAAATTCAATTTGAAACATAAATAGATAGAATAAAAGGAATTAATAAATAATTACTGTATTTTTATAACTATCTGTTTATCTGCAACGAACCAACCTATCGGCTTAGCTTCCTGTTAAGTTGATAAATGGAAATCAAGAGGATACAGACAGAGATAACCAAAGAAAGAGTAAGACGGAGCCAGTCGCCATTATATACCTCAATCAGTTTCATATCATAAGTAGCTGGGAAAAGCATATATGAAGCATACGCCACGGTGTTGTTCACCCAATGCAGTGCCACGCCCGGCAGAATGCTGCCGGAGCGGTAATACATCCAGCCGAGCAGCAGTCCTATAAGGAAGGCGTGAGGCATCTGTGCAGGGTTGCCATGAACCAGTGCGAAGAAAACAGCCGAGATGAGAATAGCCACCCAATGGTTTTTGAATGCTTTAAGGAGAGACTTCAATATTGCTCCACGGAAGACCAATTCCTCCACGAGAGGAGCGAAAAGGCAAATCATCAGATAACCAAACGGGTTGTTCATTATCATCTTGAACGTATCGCCCATAGCGTCTGGTAGTTCTGGGAGCAGGTCTTGAAACAATACCGAAGGCAGCACCGTGCCAAGAGAAGCTACTGCACTCCAGAACAACACATTCCAATTACGGTTTTTGAGCCAGGTGGGAGATACCGCAGCCCACTTTCGCCAGAGGAACAAAAAAACAGTGATTACACTACATACTGCAGAGCCCATGATAAGCATAGAGGCGTTGATAGAATAATTCCCTTTGCCGTTCATGGCAAGCACAATGTCGCCGACAGAACCGCCGGACAACAGAATCCATACAGCATAGACGGCCCAGGCAGCAAAAAACTGGATGAACAAGAAAGCGAACAAGTATAAAAGTGCCCTTTTCATACACCAACTTTATTTGGCGAACAATCGCTTCACCTCCAACATGTCGAGTCTCAACTGGGCTGCAAGTTCGTTGACAGAGGAGAATTTCTGTTCATCGCGCAACCTATTCATGAACCTGATGTTAATCCGCTTGCCGTAGATATTTCCATCAAAACCGAATATATGCGTTTCAAGCGACACAGTGTTGTCACCGAAAGTAGGACGAGTGCCGATATTCATCATAGCATCCCAAACCTTTGGAGAACCTCCAATCATGGCCTTCACAGCGTAAGCACCGTTTTTCGGTATCAATTTCAGTTCATCGTTTACACACATATTGGCAGTTGGGAAGCCCATTTTCCGCCCTTCGTGAACGCCTTGCACCACAGTGCCATGGATAAAATATGGATAGCTTAGACACCTTCGGGCATCCTCAACATTGCCATCAGCGAGAAAAGAGCGGATTATCGAAGAACTGACCTTGTTGCCTTCGATATTGAAAGCATCACTAAGCAGCACCTCGATGCCGAGCTCTCTACCATATGCTGCATACTCACGGAAACCCTCCTTGCGGTCATGCCCGAAATGGTTGTTGTACCCGATAATAAGTTTCTTAACATTCAACTTGTCACGAAGAACCGTCTGCATGAACTCTCGTGCAGACAGCATGGCCATATCCCTGTCAAAATGCAGCAGCACACAATTGTCGATACCTGTCAGTGACAACAAGCGCGACTTTTCCTCGTTGGTAGTGAGCAACTTAGGACGATAGTCATCACAGATCACATATTGAGGGTGTCTCTCGAAAGAGATGACCATCGACTGCATACCAGCATCAGCAGCACAGTCGAGAACATTCTTTATGAGATACTTATGCCCACTGTGTACTCCATCGAAGAAGCCTATTGTAGCCACACATGGAGCAGCCTGATTATATCCATTATCCGTAAATATCGTTCTCATAACACTTTCGACAGACAGAAAAAAAATAAATTTTTACAACAACGTGGAATTATTTATCCACTGATCGCCGTTAGACACTAAAACCGTAGTGATACCCAACTCACTCGCAGCGGCGCAATTAATAGGCGAATCGTCAATGAACATCGTCTCCTCAGCATCAATGTGCGCATCGACGAGCATCCTGCGAAACATACGGGTGTCTGGCTTCACAAGGTGCATCTCATACGACAGGAACGTTTTCTCAAAATAATCATCCACACCGAAGCCATCACAAGGGAAATAATCCTCCACAGCCTTGTTCCAATGGATTGGGTTGGTGTTGCTAAGAAGGAACAGGCGGAACCTGTCCTTAAGCATAATCAACCTTTTCAGCCTTCTAAGAGGAATGCCCCCAAGCAGCATATTCCAAGCGTTGCAGATAGCCTCGTCGGAAGCTATGCAAGTTGGCGACTTTCGCCTTACGGCATTACAGAAGGCATGGATGTCGATCTTCCCTTTCTCCAAATCGAGGAAAAAATCCTCCTGGCGGCTCTCATCAACATATTTGGAGATATTCTCTGCTCCTATGCGGTTGAAGGCATCGACACACCGCTGCTTGTTGAGGTCCACAAGTACACAGCCGAAGTCGAAAACTATATTCTTAATATGGTGCTGCATTGTTTAAGCTCTTTTTCTTTTTATCATACGCCAAAGTTCGCCTGCCCACATCACGGATGACGTTGCGGCTATGATGACAATCCATTCAACGAGAGTGAGCGGCTCTGTGCGGAACATCACGCCACCGAAAGTGATTATCAACCACTGGCCAAGCAGAATGAGCACCAAGACCAGCACAAGGCCCTTGTCTTTGAAGAAGCCCTCAAAAGTTGAGTGGTTTGATCCGAACGACTTGGCATTGAACAAGTTCCAGAATTGGAACATCACAAAGGTGGTGAAGAATATCGAAAGCTCATGCAGGTGTAGGTCGCCTGTCGTGCCGGAATAACAGATCAGCATTATGAACATCACGACAAAGAGCGTTATGCCGATACCGAAAATACCGCTTGCCATCCCCTTTGTGATAATGAAATCAGTCTGCTTGCGAGGTTTATCCTGCATTACCTCATTGGAAGGGGGCAACGACGAGAGGGCAAGTGCAGCGAAAGTATCCATAATAAGGTTCACCCAAAGTATCTGCGTTACGGTGAGAGGCATTTCCGTGCCAATCATAGAACCACCCAAAACGAGGAGCAAAGCCGTTACGTTGACTATCAACTGGAAATAGAGGAAACGCTGGATGTTTCGGTATAGGGAGCGTCCCCAGAGCACGGCGTTCACGATACTGCCGAAGGAGTCATCAATAAGTGTCATATCACTCGCCTCCTTAGCCACCGACGTACCGGAGCCCAACGAGAGGCCCACATGAGCATGGTGCAATGCAGGAGCATCGTTAGTGCCGTCACCGGTAACAGCCACCACCTCGTTGTGTTTCTGCAGGAGATTAACAAAACGCTGCTTGTCGGTAGGGCGGGCACGGCTCATCACACGTATCTCCATAACCCTGTTGAAAGCCTCCTCATCGCTAAGTGCAGCGAACTCCGTACCCGTGATATGCCCTTCGGCAGGAGTGCTGTCGTCCCATATCCCAATAAGGCGTGAGATCTGAATTGCCGTGGCGGATGTGTCACCGGTAATCACCTTCACCTTAATGCCCGCATCGAGACAGTCTTTAACCGACTTGGGGACGTCAAGGCGTATCGGGTCGTTGATGGCTACGACAGCCTGAAATGTGAGGTGCAAGTTCTCATCGAAAATCAACTTCTCACTGTCCTCTCGGTCATCCAATTCCCTGCAAGCAAAGGCAAGTGTCCTCATCGCCTGGTTTTGATAGCCAGTGAGCCGCTTGCGAATGTCTGTCAACATATTCTCATCAACATCACAGAAAGCGGCCACTATCTCTGGTGCACCTTTCACAAAGAGTATTTTCTTCTTCCCTACCTTTGCAATAGTAGCCATATATTTCCTTTCAGTAGAGAACGGTATCTGTCGCTCTATGCGATGCTTAGCCCTGACCGTCTTATAATCAGTGCCTTGTCCGTCAAGCCACAACAAAAGGGCAACCTCTGTAGGGTTGCCTATACCTTTACCATCCTCCTCATCGAGATATGCAGTAGTATTGAGGGATATTGCCTCGCCCATCAATTCGCAGTTCTCATATTCTGCCAAATCAGCCACCTGCATCTTGTTCTGCGTCAAAGTACCAGTCTTGTCAGTACAAATCACTGTCACAGCACCCATCGTCTCACAAGCATGGAGCTTTCGCACAAGATTGTTGTTTTTCAACATACGGCGCATGTTAAGTGCAAGACTGAGAGTAACAGCCATAGGCATACCTTCCGGCACAGCCATTACGATAAGAGTAACAGCCATCATAAAATATTCCAATACAATACGGCACATCTCAAGATATTCGGTAGAATGCCATATTCCCTCCTTATCCATGATGATATCACGTCCAAGGAAAATCACGAAAGCGGCGATAGAGATACCGATACCCCAGTTGCTTATCAGTTTCGACAGTTTCTCAAGTTGTATGTTAAGCGGTGTCTTTACTGATGTTACCTCCATACTGCTTTGCGCCACCTTACCTATTTCGGTAGCATCGCCTACCTCCGTAACCTGATACACGCCACGTCCGTCCATCACCATAGTACCACGTAACACTCTCGAAGAAGCGTAGGTCGCTTCTGGATCGTTCTTGTCGGGGTCAGCATGCTTATTCGCCACAAGTTCACCAGTCAGCGAGGACTCATCAACCTGCAAGTCGTTTGACTCAATCAGCGTACCGTCGGCAGGCATGGTATCGCCCACCTCTATTATGACGATGTCGCCTACCACGATGTCCTTTCGAGCCACCTCAAGCACTTTTCCATTGCGGCGCACCTTGACATGACTCTCCTCGCCCAATGCCGTAAGGACATCAAATTTCTTTGCGGCATCCATCTCAAAACAAAAGCCGATTGTAGTTGCAAGGATAATAGCTATTATAATACCCAATGTCTCGACAAATCCTCCTTGTATTATGGAGAGGGCAAGCGAGAAGACAACAGCTAAAAGTAAAATTTTGATGATAGGGTCCTTGTATTTTTCGAGGTAAAGCTTCCACAAAGGAGTTTTCTTGGGAGGCGTAAGAATATTGTCTCCGTGTTCTGCACGGCTTTTTATCACCTCATTATCAGTCAATCCGGTTGGATTCTTGAATAATGGATTAATTTCGTTGCTCATAAAATTTGTAATATCTATTTACATTTTGTTACCTGCAACGGACACCAAAATAAAGGGTACAAAGAGCACATCTTTCTACCTTTTATATCGTTATCCAGTGCAAAGTTAGCATATTTTTATCAAAATGCCGTTAACAGGGATTTTAATATCCTTTTTTTAACGATTATTTGACTTAAATTAAGTCTGCTGAAATCCAACAAACCTCTTTTTCTGAAGCCGTTAAATAGATTTTCGATAAAATATTTGGTGATTTACCCAAATAGATGTACCTTTGCACACAGAAACTTGAAGCTATGGTTAAAGTAGGGCTTTTAGCTCAGTTGGTTAGAGCAACAGACTCATAATCTGGAGGTCCCAGGTTCAAGCCCTGGATGGCCCACGCTGAAAATCAGGCAGTTAGCACTTCGCTGACTGCCTGATTTGTTTCATCGGGAAATTCACGAGAAATTCAAAACACGGTTTTTGCTTGCTAAAAAGGTCATTCTATTTCAAAATATTACATAATATTACAGAGTGTTTCATAAGTAATAATGCCATGCTTAATCAGCATTTTTGAAATATTATTGTTTGATTTTGCATATACTGCACAATATCCAAATACCAATTTCTTTTTTGGACTCAATTATATCATCAGTCTTAATTCATTTATATACTTGATAAAAAATGCTTGGACATTATTTGAAAAAGATTAATTTGAAACGCAGACAAAAGGGAGTTTTCTTTCCCTTTGTTTGTGATATCAATATTCTGTACCTCCGAAGCTGCCGACATCAAGAGTGTGATGCGGGATTTTGGCAAGACAAAGGAACGGCAGCAGGCAGTCGGAAATTGGATGTGTGATTATGCGGACAGCAGATAGCCGTTCGAAGAAACAAAACACCGGCAGACCTACAAAGAGGTTGCTGACGTCGCTAATGGAATTTATGATTGGCAAATCGAACCTAGCCGGGAATTCAGAATTTCACGATAAACGGGAAAGGCATATCCGTGATGATTAATCTACAGAGTTCATAAATAACTCTCTGTGACAATGAAGATCAACAAATATACCATTGACTACTGCATGAGGAAACCATGCTCGTACACTTTTTCTTGCAGTTTGGCAGCAAGACGCTCACGGGTCTCACGCAATGCACCAAGTAACTCGCAATATCTTTTATTGTCAGATGTTGAGTTCATCTTCCCCTTGTCGTTTTTCCCTTGAAAGAAAAAACGTATGTCGTAGTAAGAGGCATCGTTGATTATCTGTGAGTGGCTATGATAGTAGCGCCACAACTCACGTCCGGCATCCATTACTGCTTGCGCTTCGGTCGAAAATACTATGGCCGTTAGTGTCGAAGAAGAATCAGGAGCAGTGAATAAATCTGCTTTTGGCATTGTCTTTCTTTTTCCGCATATAAAATTAGCCATAAAATGGCTGTGGAATCGCTCCTTTGCGCCTACTTCTTCTTCGGTAAATGGTATCCAGTGATTCAAGCCATTTACTGCCGATATTCTATTCTGTCTGTGAAAGAGAGTATATGCAAGGCAATCCGATTGAAATTCCAAATCATCTTCCCATGTGTCTTTTGGGAAAAAGAACTGGTCTCTATCGTTAAGCCATGTAGCTTCTATACATTGTCGAACAGCCAAGTAAATAACAATTTCCTTTATATTCTTATCTGTTATCGATGTACCACGTGGGTGAGGAAGTTGCTCTTTATTATTAATAATGAAATTGTAGTTCGCATTTTGAAAGTCATTGCCTTTTGCAGACATATATCCTATTTCCGTCTCATTTGTTCTGTTCCGTGTAGAGATTATCCAATCATTTATAGACTTTGATGTTTCCATGAGTGCAATTGTCTTCTGTCCTATATATTTAGAGTGTTCATCATATACGTCTGCTTTTGTCTGCACAAATACTTCCTTTTTTGCAGTATCCCATATAAAGAATCCTATAGGGAATCTACCTTTTACATTGTCAAATGTGAAAGCTGGGACAATAAACATTCTACCTAATTGAGCATTGAAAACAGACCTGAACTCCCTAAAATTAGGTGCTTGCAGAATTTTCAAAGTTGAAAATTCTGCAAGAATCACGCCATGGAGTTGGTAAAACACACGAATGAAGAATTGTGCAAAGAGCTCTCTTCCTGCAATTCCTATTTTTGGCAAGTATTTCTTATATGTTAGATTTTGTACAGCCACGTCCTTTTTGTTTTGTCCTTTTCCCGTAATGGTGTGCGTACTTGCAGCCTCTGCATAGGGCGGATTAATATAGATAACGAGTTTTTTTCGCTTCTCCTCGTCGTTGATTATCTCCCGTAAAGACTGCGGGAGCTTTTCGAAACTGTCGTTAAGGAAATCAAACTGAAAGACATGGCTATCGAGCAAATTTATACTGTTCGATGCAATCATGTCTTGCATTACTTTCACGTCTTGGCTGTCAAGGGTCGACGCATAGAGATTATATTTATTGGTCAAGCCTGCTAACAGGTTCCCCGTTCCGGCGCAACAATCCCACACGAAATACTCATCTTGCCAATCTTCGCCAAGTTCCCGCGCGATATATTCCTGAGACAATTCCACCCAACGCGCCGGAGTAAAGAACGAACCCTTTCGCTCCCGCACATCTTGCGGCACAAGTAAGTCACGACGGTTGCAAATATAGTCCCAGTATTCTTGCTTTGGTGGCCGGGTGTATCGTTTCCAAAAATGTTTGTGAGCCTCTTGCCCATCATTGAAGTCAATAGTCTCATATTGGAGAGCCCCCGAAGATTTGCGAGTGATATTATATTTATATAGATTATTACACAGCAACACAAAGAGTTTATCTTTAATCGACATATTGTTTTCCGATAGCAAATCGGCCAAATAAAAATCACCGTCAATTAGATTTTCTTTTCTCGCGACTTCCCAGTCGATAGCAATGGTATGTTTCACCTCGCAAAGCCATTTGTGATAAACATGCGTAAAGTTATTCTTATTTACACTTATTGCCGTAAGTGTTTCTTTGTTCAAACGAAAATTCGCCTTAATAAAAGCACGCAACTCCTTACCGTGTTCGTTGTATTTGTAAAGTAGTGTGTCCTTGTCAAGTATATGTTTGACAAGTTCCATCACATGTTTGAATTCTTTCGTCTCGTGGTTTGACGGTGTAACATTCCAGTTAAAGTCATTGAGCGAAAAAAGATACATCACAGAGTTATATTGTATGAAAGCTATCTTCTCCGAGTCAAACGCACCGAGGAATGTCGGAGGAATATATTGGTCATAAGTTCGTGCTTTACCGATAGTGAGAATAAGTTGAACAAATGACTCATAAATGTCGTGATGAGTGCCTCGCTTTGCCTCAGCCCAAAGTAAAAATTCAGACTCGTTCCATAGGCTTTGTTTGTCGTGTTTCAGTGCAACGGAAAAATCTACATCGCCTACTATCTGCGTGGTATCAAACATTGAAAACCAATCCTCCGCTACTTTGTTTTTCAACTCCTCCTCACGCATATTTGGACTATACAACATATCTACTATTTTCAAAGGTTATTCGATTAATCCTTATTCAAGGATTTTGTCAGTTAATGTGCAAAGATATATAATTTTTTTAGAAATTCTGTATTATTCATACTGCCGATTAATTTTTTTACATAGAATCAACTTGGCAAGTGCAACATTACCAAAATATTGCTTTCATTGAAAGTATAACATTGATTTTGCACTTCATTAAGTGTCCATTATGGTATATAATTGTGTACATTCAACATAGAAGTGCAACACCCTCGCCTCCCACCTACGTCCTTGGA
>JAJPZD010000182.1 GCA_021204605.1 Prevotella sp. | reverse complement strand
CCAGAACATCTCCGGCAACGGCGGTTGGCACGAATGTTACATTAGCTGTTGTGGAGTTGTAAATGATACCTGTGTTAGCAGCAAGTACTGTTCCCGCCTCAAGTTTCACGGTATTGATAGTGTCAACGCCATTCACATAATCGGTTACCTTCCATGCAGCTACGCCTTCCGGTATTATTACAGGATATGTGGTGTAGAAGCAGTCCCAGTATTTTCCTGCATCCTCATCAGTGTAATTTGCCGACTCCACCTCTATGCACTCGCGGGTGATTTTCTTCGAGTTGCGCAGATTATAACTAAGGTGAGGCGGCTGGTTATAACAGCAGTTCTGGTTGATAACCTGTGCGCGGTAGTTAGCATCATCCATAAGATGAGGCACGGTGTAGTCGGTCTCATAGTTGGTGGCGTTGATTACAAGATAATAAGTGTCTCCTTCCTGCTCCCATGTAACGATTTCCTCGCGCCAGTCACCGAGTAGGTCACCGTCAACGCACGGATTGTATTTCGTACTGTTGTTCAACTCTCCCGTTGTGTAGTTGGTGCCGTTCACCAGTATCCTGTCAAACGAGTTGGTGGTAGGGTTGTACTGCTCAAGCACGTTCCTGTCCCAATAGACATCAGAGAGCAGCCCATCCCAGTAAACACGGATATTGTAAGAACCGCCACCGCCATGCTGTACTGACTCTGCTATGACATTGCCGTTCCAGTCGAACATATCCTTTGTGCCGGCAAACTGGAAATATGCTCCCTCACACTCCGGATTGTAGTGGGCTGCCAATCCACGACCGGTGTCACTGTCCTGCGTTACACGCCACAGTATTGTGCCTGTCTTTGCATCTATGAGACTTACACCGTAAGGACTGTCCTCATGTGGCATGAATACCTCAAGACCGTCGTTGTCCGGGTCGAAGTCGCCAAGGTGCAATGCGTCGCCATGTCCAAGACCTGTCCTGTACATCAACGTACCGTCACTCTTTAATGTTGCCGCTCCATAAACAATGTCTTGCTTGCCGTCACCGTCACAGTCACCTACTGCCATCCAGTGTGCGCCTTCTCCATAAAGGCCCTAGCCTTTGGTCTTGTTCTCGCTCAACCAGCGCAGAGACAAATTCTCTCCGTCCCAGTCGTATGCACCCACAAATGCACCTGCATAGTAGCCGCGTGCGAAGATTGGAGATGGATTTGCATCCTCTCCATCGAGCCATGCTATTCCGGCAAGGTAACGCTCTGAGCGGTTCTGGTTGCTGTCTCCCCAGTAAGCCTCGCCTGCTGCATAGTTGGTATGATAAGGAATTGTAGCTAATTCCGTTCCCGTAGCGCCGTCGAATACCGTGATGTATTCCGGACCCTCAACCTGCTTACCCTTGCTGTTCTTCCAGTCTGCCAATGGGTCATCGCCGTCCATAATCACATAGTTGCCTTGTCCGTCGATAGTACCGGGACCGGTCTTTATCATGAACTCGCCGAAACCGTCACCGTCAAAGTCCCATGCGATGAACGGGGTGGTATGTGCTGATGCGAAGAAATTTGGACCGAGGTCTATTCTCCACAAATGTGTGCCATCGAGCTTGTAACAGTCGAAGAACTCATCGGAGGTAGATCCCGAACTGGCTGCATCTTTCTCGTTTGATGGGCTCCATTTCAGGATAATCTCATACTCGCCGTCTCCGTCCATATCGCAGAAGGATGCATCGTTAGGTGTGTATGAAGCACCAAGTCCTGTCGGGTCGGTAGGCGCACCGTCCATCAGTTCGATGTAGTGAGTCTGACTGTCCCAAGTCTGTGCGCTCACGTCAGTCTCTATAACATTGCCATCAGCGTCGAGAACCTCAAGCCTGTAGTAGTTGTCGGCGGTGCCTTCTGCATCCAAGTAATTGGTCTTGCCGGAAATCGCCTTGCCATCGTTCAACTCCTCATTCTGTTCCGCCGCATTTGTCCCACGGTAGAGCTTGAATTTCAGGTTGCGGTCGTCTTTTGCCCTTGCACGCCATGAAACGAGGTTGCCCGCATCGGAGTGCAATGCCATAGTACCGCGTTTGAGAGCGACAGGCTCACCCTTTACGATAGGCTTCGTAACATTGAATATCACGGAGAATGTCATTGCCTGTGTCTCGCCTTTCATTACATATACGTTGGCGACACGCCCCTCGTATGTGACATTTACCGTATAGTCAGCGGCAAAATCTTCGGTGAGCGTCGCCGTGAAGTCGGTTGGATCTTCCGACAGTTTTGTACCATAGCACACATGACCGCCGTTGGACAGGTCTTTAACAAGGTCTGCCAGCTCGATTTGTCCGGCTTCGCCATCTCCCGTTGTTCCCATGCACGTCAGTGAGGCTATCATGTCACCTACAGAATAAATCTCTGAGTCCATTTCGCCCTCTATGCAGATGTTGCGCAGACCAAGTGCCTTGTTGGTTGCCACGTTTACCAAATAGAGGATGAACGTAAGACTGTCCTCCGTGTTGATGTCATTGATATAGTACTCATGATGACTGTAACCAGTGCTGTTGCCGTCCATTATCTTGTTGCGCAATGGAGAAGCTGAACCTAATTCCGTGCCGTCAGAGCCAGAAGCCACCTTCGACTCTGTGTATGCGCCTTCTGCCATCTTGATAGTAATACCGCCGTTGTCTGATCCTACCTTTACGGCATCAAAAGAGAATTTCGTCGGCTTGAACTTATGACCGGCTATCGGCGCTATCCTGAATGTCACACCATTTCCCGTAGCTGCCGACGACTGTTTTGCCGTTGGTACAAGTTCCGTGAAATACGGGTCATAGTCAACAGCCACATAACTTGAATCCGCACCACTACTTTTCAATGTAGTGGTGGCAGAAAGTTTGCTGCCCATAGCGTAATAAACGCTCACAAGGGCTTCAGCTTCTTCATCTCCGCTAAACGTGTATGCGGAGAGATTGTCTATGTCGCTGTACTCCCAGTTTACTTTCACTGTCTGTGCCAATGATATGGCAGAAACAGTAAACAGGGCAACAAGCGTTGCCATTGTTCTTGCAATTTGTTTCATAATATCTTGTTTTAG
>JAJPZD010000012.1 GCA_021204605.1 Prevotella sp. | reverse complement strand
GATATGAAATATTATAGCCGTCACATGAAGAAAATAAAGAATAAGAAGGGTCGCATATTTCTTCTTGCACGATATTACCGTCAGTGTCATATAAGTTGAAATTTGTCTCTATGAAAATATTATCTTCAGTCAAGTGAGCCATGATGCTCCATGTGAATTTAAGCAAGAAATTGTTGTCGTTGGAACTCCTTGTCAAAGTAGAGCTGTTGGCATTAATCTCGTAAATACTGCATCCAGCGCCGTTATCTTCCGTACCGTCTGCAAAGGGGCGTATTCCTATTAACGCACTTTGGTAGAAAGGGAATGAATATTCTTCTGCCGCATTCAAGAGGCATAACGAATAGTAGCCATCGAGATAGCCGCTCCAGCCCCAGTTGATATGGTAATACCCATTGCCATCGTAACCGTCAACAATGAAAGCATGGCCATAGTTGTCTGCACTCACGCCTGACAATATCAACGGATAGCCGTCTTTCAATTCATTATATAGCAGATTATCCCAGTCGGAAAAGCTGCGGAACATGCCTAAACCATCATATTCGTAGTTGGCACCTACGGCGATAGTGCCACCACATTCATAACCGAAATAATTCTCCAAGGCAGTAGGGATGTCTTCTAATAGAGCACCGGAGCCGGAAACATCATATTGCATTTGCACCGCCTGTCCAGCGTAGTGCATGAGTTGCGCCACGGCGTTGCGGCTTTCATCGGTGTCGTATGAGCTGTTGTAATAAGTTGCCATGACGTCCCAATTGAAGGTTGTCGCGGGAAGCGCACTATAATCGGAATAAGCGGGGATTTCCGTTGTCGCGCCTGTGGGGTATCTGAGATGATACATAATCTGGGACATCGTGGTGGCGACACACCCGGTTGGGGCATTAGAGCCGTTGATTGTTGGGCATTGCAGGTTGAAGGGATAGTTTTGCCCCCATTGCGTCTGTATCAATGGAGCAATGGCGGTCTTTTCTGTTGATGACACATTGCTTTTCACCATAGATGGGTCTTCCAGTTCGCCATTTTCCAATTTTGATATTGTAGTTGACATACTATTGAGCAACTCTTGCAATCCTTCTGGTATTTGAGAAATGTCAAACTGCCCGTTGCTGGTATAACCGAGAACCGGCTGTGTGAGGTCGCTGGCGGAAACAAGGACAAACCCGCCGTCGTTGCCTATATTGAAAGCATAGATGTTATCATTGGAATAGATTTGAGTAAGAGTGGGGGAACTTATCGGTTGTGTGCCCTTTTCCAAGAATACTCCGGAAGAAGCAGATAGCGATGAAAGGAAGTCCATAGCGTTCTGTCTTGCTGCATCAGAGGACACTTTTTTTGAGAAAGCCGTTAAGGAAACGGTCAATAACAGTAATGTGCAGATTATTTGTCTCATAAAATACAAGTTGCTATTGTGGTATATAAAGTGGTGCAAAGTTACGAAAAAAACGGTAAATTTGCAGGGTGGTAATAAATCTTTAATTCACGTTTATGATGAAGAGTATTATATTTAGAGGAATATTGTGGGTGAGAAGAAACTTGTTTTTGTTACTGATATTCATAATCTGCTGTGTGAATAGCGGTTATGTCGTGGCCCAGGTGGATATGCCGCAGGAACTTGTGGCTTACGAGTTGCCGTTGCCGGAAATGCCGGAGGGCATGATCGAGCCCAAAGAGAGGGCTGCCTATATCCTGCAGCATTTTTGGGACAAGATGAATTTTGAAGATACGAAGCGTAGTCGAGATGAACAGTTCATGGAGGTTAACTTTGTGAACTATCTTTCTATCTTTCCTCATGCCGAAGAACAGGCGTTGGCACCATCCATAGACATATTATTAAGAGGTGTCGCCGCAGACTCGGTAGCATTGAGCATAATAACAGACCTTGCTGAGAAATATCTGTCGGATCCTGGTTCTCCGATGCGCTCGGAGGACTATTATATCATCTTTCTTGAGGAATTGATGAATACGCCGAATATTCCAGAGCATTCACTAATACGCCCTGCCAAGCAGTTGGAGACGGCAAGGAAGAACCGACCTGGAGGTGTGGCAGCCGACTTTTCGTATTTGAGCCGTGAGGGGGAGCGGCGGACGCTTCTCACTACTGAAGGCAATATGCTGCTGCTGATATTTTATGACCCGGCATGTCCGCATTGCGAGGATATCCTTGACGAGGTGAATGACAGTTATTTTCTAAAGGATTTAATAGCAAACAATACAATTTCGGTGTTGGCTGTCTATACCGAAGGCGACAGGGCACTGTGGGATGAGACAAAAAGAAATATGCCACAGACGTGGACAGTGGGCATAGACGAGTCGGGCATTGTTGAGAACAGCATTTATGATTTGCCCGCCATGCCCGCGATGTATCTGCTTGATAGCGACAAGAAGGTACTGCTGAAAGACCCGACAAAAAACGAGGTGGAAATGCTTCTGAGCGAGAGGATACTGGGGGAGTGAAGAATGAAAAATGAAAAATGAAAAATGAAGAATGGAAAATGAAGAATGGAAAATGAAAAATGAAGAATGAAAAATGAAGAATTTTGCGCTTAATCGGAACTTTGAAGAATGAAAAGAGGGACGAACCTCGCGGCCTGTCCCCCTTCAAAATCAACCTAAAATGATATAAACTTAGAAATCATCATAATTTGCTTATAATACCCAATTTCGTAGCCTGAATAAACTCTACGATATGTCCTATCTCCCTGCTGTCGGGCACCTGTTCTTTCACCTGTATGACAGAGTCAAAGACACTTGTCTGCCCGTGGAAAATAAGGCGGTAAGCGTTGGCGATATGGCCTTGTATCTTATCGCTGATACCGTGAGAGGTAAGGATAGAGCCGTTGATACCGTTGTATTTGACAGGATTGTCTCCGGCTACGATAAATGGGGGAACGTCACGGCTGATACGGCAGCCGCTGGAAATCATTGACAGAGTTCCGATGCGTGCGCCTGGATTGATAATCACACTTGAGGAGAAGATAGTATCGCTCTCGATAAGACAATCACCAGCCACCTTGGCACCATAGCCGAGCACGCAGCGGTCGTCGATTCT
>JAJPZD010000140.1 GCA_021204605.1 Prevotella sp. | reverse complement strand
ATTTAGCTATATCACATAATTGTAACGTTTCTTCTTTGAAAAGTTCAGAAGGGTAAAAGGTATCTTCACCGATTTTCTTACCATACAGATTCGTGATATTTACAACTGCCCCATATTGTATGAAATTCTCTAAAAAGTTGTTGGCTTGATTTCCCCAATAAACTAAACAACATGCCATTGGCGCTCCTTTTCCACTATCATAGCCATTAACCAGGAATTTTAATCGTGTATCGTAAAGAAAACAAATGGCGGATGCTTTTCCGAAAATATATTTTTTCCAGTGCAAAGTGTTGGGAGCTACTGGAATAAGGGCAATAATCTCAATATTATATTTTTCGTATGATTGAGAGCATTTCGCCAACCAATTTTTTATTGTCGTACCCCTATTTCTGTCTGCACCGTATGGAGGATTTACATATATAGTTGGATAATTCCATTCCTGTTTTAAACCATCTTTTTCAGGTAATTTGAATTCTGTTTCAGCCTTGACAATTGAATATTGATTGGAACATGGATCTAAACTAATAGTACCATTCCAAAATTTTTTTATGGCGTTGACGTATTTTGGAGGAGTACACCAACTTTGGCTGAATGTGTTTACTCTTCTTCCTGCTGTCATAGAATTTTCTCCCATTTTTTGCTTGTTAGTGTGAATAGTTCTTTCTTTAAATTCACAATATTTTCATTATGAGGCGAGATAACATTAAACCATTTTTCAATGTTGTCCAGATTTTTTCTAAAGTAATAACATAAAGCCTGATGAGCTTTTGCATTCATTTTCACCTTAGTGAAACTATTACTCTTTTTCCCTTTTTTATAACTACTCAAGAACGATTGTCGTATAGACTTATATTCAGGTAAAGGCTCTTTAATAAGGTCAGTAATGAATTGCGAAAGTCCAGAATCCGTAAGGAATAATAACCAATCGTATGATTGTGCTAATACTTTTAATTCTTTATTCTGATCTTCAGAAGTAAACCAATTACCATGATTACTGACAATGCCTACAGATAAAGTGAAATCTTTCAGCAAAAATTGGTTGTTTCCACTTACTATCGTATGCAATAGTTCTGAGTATGGTTTTATAATAGGAACACCATTTTCGTAAATTATACCACACTTCTCACCTGCATCATTACGAATTTTTTGAAGGGATGATGTGTTTTGGGCTACGTATGCTCCTTGCTTGGCTTTTTCTATTGTTTGCGGTCCTTTTTTATTACCTTCTTCTATTCCAACTCTTTTACATTCAAACATAGCGAATGGATGTTTATGCTGTTGGTATATCTCAATTTCAACATTATTCCTTTTTATAGCAGTAATAGAAGATAAAATAAGATAAAAGGGGCTTTCTGCAATAACACAAGCATTTTTTAATGTTTTTTCCTTATCTAATAGAATATTATTTTTAACTGTATAAGATTCATCCAAATTTATTTGTTTTAATATTTGTCGGGAAGTTATTGACGTATTCTTGTCAATTATAATATTCCATTTTTTTATAAGAGGGTGAAGTGTAAATTCTACGTTATGGGTTATGGCAGGATTTCCATATTCTGCCACTCCTCTCTCAATAGAAATAGAATAAGTTAATCCCCATTCACTTAGTAGATAATATGATATTATTTCAATAAATGTTCCCAAAGCTCTCCCTGCTGCTTTTTTAGGATCTTTGGTATGAGCAAACACTTCATCTTTTAAAGTGTTTTGTAATTTATCAATTGAATCGTAACTCATTTCATTCTTTAAAGTTCTGCTTCTTTCATACGTTCAGCATTTTCCGCAACAGTGAGGGCATCGATGAGAGGTTGGATGTTTCCGCCCATAAAACCGCTTATGTCGTAAATGGTATAGCCGATACGGTGGTCGGTAACACGCCCTTGCTGGAAGTTATAAGTACGGATTTTCGCACTTCGGTCACCTGTGGAGACCAATGTCTTTCTGCGGCTCGCAATATCATCGAGGTATTTCTGGTGCTCTCGGTCGTAGATGAATGTACGCAAACGCGACAAGGCACGCTCCTTGTTCTTAGGCTGATCTCTCGTCTCGGTACACTCAATCAGAATTTCCTCAACCTTACCAGTATTAGGATTTTTCCAAGGATAACGTAAACGCACGCCCGATTCCACCTTGTTGACATTCTGGCCGCCGGCGCCGGAACTTCTGAATGTGTCCCATTTGATATCCCCCTCATTGATGTTTACCTCAAACTTGTCAGCCTCAGGAAGTACTGCTACTGTTGCAGCACTGGTGTGCATTCGTCCTTGAGTCTCAGTCACAGGTACACGTTGTACACGATGAACGCCAGATTCATATTTCAAAGTACCGTAAACATTACTACCGCTTACGGCGAAATCAATTTCCTTGAAACCACCGACGGCTCCCTCGCTGACGTATGTGATAGACACGCTCCAACCTTTCGAGTCGCAGAATTTCTTGTACATCTGAAACAAATCACCGGCAAACAGGGCTGCCTCATCACCGCCTGTGCCGGCACGTATTTCCATCTGCACGTTTTTTGCATCCTCCGGGTCTTTCGGTATAAGGGCAATTTTTATTTCCTCCTCAATCTTAGGTTGCAAGGCCTCGTTGAGCTGAAGTTCTTCCCTTGCCATTTCACGAAGGTCTGCATCCGTCTCATTAGCAATGATATTCTTTGCCTCTTTGATTGAATTCAGACAATTGATATATTTTTGGCGGGCGTTCAAAATGCCCTCCAAATCTTTATATTCACGAGTAAGCCGTACATATTTCTCTTGGTCCGCAATCACCGATGGGTCGGTTATGAGTGTGGATATTTCCTCGTAACGGTTCTCAAGACCTTCGAGCTTTTCTAAAATACTATTTTCCTGCATTTTTAATAGTTAAACTCACCAAATTCGGATTTAATAAGCAAGCTGCGTTTTCCTTTCTCTATATGTCCGACTACTTGAGCGTCGATGTTGAAACTCTTGCTTATAGAGATGATATCATCAGCATCTTCAGGACTTACGTATATCTCCATGCGGTGTCCCATGTTGAATACCTTGTACATTTCCTGCCAGTCGGTATCACTTTGCTCTTTTA
>JAJPZD010000150.1 GCA_021204605.1 Prevotella sp. | reverse complement strand
GACTCTTATTTAAAGCGTCTTGCCAGTACATTGGCACGCTTATATAATAAGGCAAATGCCTCTCAGCGAGAGGAATTTGAAAAAATGGCTCATATTAAAATGGATGTAATTGCAAGACAGATTTATGTTTCTTTGGAATCCGGTAAGCTGCCGCCTTACAATGATATAGATGAGCCAAACACCGAGCGTAAAAGGTTAGTCGCTCCCATAACCAACCATGCAGAAGTCCGCGAATATATCTTAACTTTGGCAGCAGGTTTTGTTACTACATTAATTCCGGGAGAAGACGAGCTTATATCGCAGGGTTTTTCAAAAGAAGAAGCAAGAGACACTACAAAGGCTTTTGAGGAATATTGCCGTTCTCATGCTGATAAGATAGAGGCTTTACGTATTCTGTATAATAATGAGCTCAAACCTATCAACTATGAAATGTTGCGGGATTTGGAGGAAAAACTGATAAAGGAGAACAACAATTTTACACAACGCCTATTGTGGAACTATTATGCGGTTCTAAATCCCGAAAAAGTAAAAAGAGCCGAATCAAAGAAAGAAACTGAGGCTATCACAAATATTATACAACTTGTCCGCTTTGCATATTCGCAAACTGAAATGTTGGAAAGTGCCTACCCTACGGCACGAAAATATTTCAACCTTTGGTATGGACGCAAACAGATGAATATAACAGACCATCAAAGAGAAGTGATAAGTCAGGTAGTGGAATACATAGCTTGTAATGGCGCATGTACTGTAAGGGATTTACGTCAGACTAAACCTACTGAGGCTGCTCGACTGACTCGGTCATTCGGTAATATGCAAAAAGCAGATGCCGCTTTGTTTTCATTATATAATTTCATAGTCTTAAAGAAAAACGCTTAAAAACAATATGGCAAACAATTTATTGAAAGAACAGTCATTAGCAAATAGAATTAAGAGTTTAGCAGATACGTTAGCAGGTCAAGGAATTGGTTTTACTGATTACATCACGCAATTGACTTACCTTCTTTTCCTTAAAATGGATAATGAGAATGTGGAAATATTCGAAGTGGAATCTGCTTTGCCCGAAGGTTATCAATGGAAATACTTGCTGGAACTTGATGGTTTTGACCTCGTTGCCCACTATGAACAGACTTTGAAAATACTTAGCGACCAGGATAATTTAATCGGCACTATTTTTACCAAAGCTCAAAATAAAATAGATAAACCTGTTTATCTTAAGAAAGTCATAAACTTGATAAATAATGAGAATTGGCTTGAAATGGACAGAGATGTGAAAGGTGAAATCTATGAGAGTATATTGGAGAAAAACGGTCAGGACAAGAAAAGCGGGGCAGGGCAATATTTTACTCCTCGTCCTCTTATAAAAGCAATTATAGACTGCGTCCGCCCACAAGTTGGCGAGACTGTTTGCGACCCGGCTTGCGGCACTGGCGGTTTCCTTCTTGCGGCATACGATTTTATGAAAAAACAGACTTCGGATAAAGAAAAACTTGAATTTCTAAACAACGAGGCTCTGCATGGGGTTGACAACACTCCTCTTGTCGTAACTTTGGCATCTATGAATCTGTACTTACATGGCATAGGAACGGAACGCAGTCCTATTGTTTGTGAGGATTCTTTGGAGAAAGAGCCCAGCACGTTGGTGGATGTTATCCTCGCTAATCCGCCCTTTGGGACACGCCCAGCAGGTTCTGTGGACATAAACCGCGAAGACTTTTATGTTGAGACAAAAAATAACCAGTTGAATTTTCTGCAACATATAATGTTGATGCTTAAAGGCGGTGGTAGGGCGGCTGTTGTTTTGCCGGATAACGTTCTCTTTGAGGGAAATGCCGGAGAGACAATCCGCAAAAGATTATTGACTGACTTTAATCTGCATACTATTCTTAGATTACCCACAGGTATTTTCTATGCGCAAGGCGTTAAGGCGAATGTCCTGTTTTTCACAAAAGGACAATCCACAAAAGAATTGTGGGTCTATGACTATCGTACTGATGTAAAACACACTTTGGCTACAAACAAACTTGAACGCTATCATCTTGATGATTTTGTAAATTGTTTCTGTGCCGAAAATATTTCAAATCGAAAGGAGACTTACGATGTTGAGAATAATCCAAATGGCCGTTGGCGCAAATACGGTATTGATGAAATTATGTCACGAGACAAAACCAGTCTTGACATTACTTGGATAAAAAAAGATGATACTCAAGAGGATTTATCCCTTACTGAATTAATGGCTTCTATCCAAGAGGACAGCAATAATATCAGTAACGCTGTGGCAGAATTACAGAACTTGTTGGCAAACATAGAAGATGAATGATTATGAATACAAAACTATTACGCCAAAAAATACTCGACCTTGCCATTCATGGAAAACTTGTGCCACAAAACCCTAAGGACGAACCGACATCCGTATTGCTGGAAAAAATTCGTGCCGAAAAAGAAAGGCTTATCAAAGACGGTAAAATAAAGCACAATAATAAAAGCAAAAATTCTGCTGAAAAGACAATTCAGGAGAATGGACCATTCGGAATACCAAAATGTTGGAAGTGGTGTAGAATAGATGATATTGGAGAAGTCGTAACAGGGAATACTCCCTCAAAAGAGAATTTGTCATATTATGGAAATGAATATCCTTTTTATAAACCCACAGATTTAGAACAAGGAATAAATACAATTGTCGCTTATGACAATTTGTCAAAAATTGGTTTTGAAAAGGCTAGACAACTTCCAAAAAATACTATTCTTGTAACTTGCATAGGTGCTACAATTGGTAAAACAGGATTAATAAAAAGAGTTGGAACATGTAATCAACAAATAAATGCAATAATACCAAAGGAGTTGATTCTCCCTGAACTTGTATATTTTATTTGTATATCAAACTACTTTCAGAATTTTATGATTAAAAATGCATCTGCAACTACTCTACCAATTATAAACAAGAGTAAATTTTCTGAGATATTAATACCACTTCCACCTCTTTCCGAGCAACAGCGCATTGTTGTCGAGATTAATCGTTGGTTTGCGTTAATTGACCAAATAGAAAAAAGCAAGACCAATATACAAAATTATAT
>JAJPZD010000200.1 GCA_021204605.1 Prevotella sp. | reverse complement strand
CAGGTAGCCGCCGTTTTTTACAGAAAATCCATGCCCGACCAGGCATGGATTTTTTATGTGCATCTATTATAGTTTTTCCACGAGGAATACCAACAAGTGGATAAACGAATTTTTAATTGAGCTATGCTTGATTTTCCTCACGCTCAACATAGCTCGAACAAGTTCGGCTCTGTAGTCACTTAATCGGAAAGTTCTTAACTTTTATCAGGTATTCCGCAATCTGAACGGCATTAAGAGCTGCGCCCTTGCGTATTTGGTCACCACTAAGCCACAGTGTCAGTCCGTTTTCATTTGAGATATCCTTTCTGATACGTCCGACAAACACATCATCCCTGCCTGCTGTGTCTATTGGCATGGGATAAACAAGATTTGCCGGGTCGTCTTTGAGTGTTACGCCTGGAGCATTAGCCAAAGCCTTTTGTGCCTCCTCTACGCTGATAGGGCATTCTGTCTCTATCCATACTGACTCGGAGTGGGAGCGGAGTGATGATACGCGCACGCATGTAGCGGAGCATTTCACGTCGCTGTGCATTATCTTCTGTGTCTCGTTGAACATCTTCATCTCCTCTTTCGTGTAACCGTTTGGTTGGAAAACGTCAATCTGTGGAATCACATTGTATGCCAACTGGTGGGGAAATTTACTTACAGTTACCTGCTCGCCATTAACTATCTCCTTGTATTGTTGTTGCAGTTCTTCCATTGCCGCAGCACCTGCGCCACTCGCACTTTGATAGCTTGCCACGTGGATGCGCTTTATATGGCTAAGTTGCTCAAGAGGTTGCAATACTACAACCATCATTATTGTGGTACAGTTTGGGTTGGCGATAATACCTCGCGGGCGGTTGAGGGCATCCTCTGCATTGCACTCCGGCACTACCAATGGCACATCGTTGTTCATACGGAAAGCACTGGAATTGTCGATCATCACTGCACCGTATTTCGTTATGTCAGAAGCAAATTCCTTAGATGTGCCTGCCCCTGCTGACGTGAACGCAATGTCAACGCCCTTGAAGTCGTCATTATGCTGTAATAGTCTTACCTCGTATTCTTTATCTTTGAATGTGTATTTTCTGCCGGCAGAGCGCTTAGAACCGAACAATACCAAGTCATCCAATGGAAAATCCCTTTCAGCAAGCACTCGCAGGAACTCTTGTCCTACCGCTCCACTTGCGCCAACAATCGCTACTTTCATTTCTTCCTTAATTTATATTATTGGTTAAAACTCAATGTGTTTACAATCTTAAAAAGATAAAGTATTTAACTGATTGCAAAATTACAATTTTTAATATTATTTTCTGACAGTAACACATCTTTTTTAATCAATCATCCATAAACTTACTTAACTCTCTCATCGCTGGTAGTACTTTGCCTGTATGGTTGTCAAACAACCCCCTGTTCAGCCACCCTTCCGTAACATTGTTGCCGAATGCGTTCTCTTCAGGATACCACCAGAAAAGTCCTGTAACATTAGGATGCCGGCGCAGCTCCGCTACTAATTCATGGGTGAAAATACGCTGGCCTTCTATGCTTATAGGATAAAACTCTGAGTATTGGTCTTTTTTTGACCACTTGTCATTCTCGTGTGAGAAATACATCGCTGTTTCCACTACCATAACCTCTTTATCTGGAAAGTCAACACCAAGTGAATCTATCGTCGCTGCCAATACTCCAACTGACTTGTGCCAGATAGGATAATAACTAAGGCCTATTATGTCGTAGTCAAGTGTCCGCAGGTTTTCATAATATGCTTTGGTCACTTCCCACTCCCCTGCTTTCTCTGTATGGATAATTATTTTAGCATTGGGACATACCTCCCTGCACGCCTTTGAACCGCTCTCCAACAGCTTTACCAGCAAATCCCAGTTTTCTGTTTCCCGTGGGTCAACTTTCGCTGCGGGCCACATCATGCCGTTGGTTATTTCGTTTCCCACTTGTATCAAGTCGGGTGTTGCTCCTGCGTTAACCAACTCTTTGAGGCAGAGTTTCGTGTATTCATACAAGCTGTCTGGCAAATCCTCCCTCTTGGCGTCTCTCCACCTGTCGGGCATAAACTGCTTGGCGGGGTCTGCCCATGTGTCGGAGTAGTGGAAATCGAGCATAAACTGATAACCTGCCGCCTTTATTCTTCTGCCAAAATTTTTTACGTATTCGAGGTCCTGGCATACACCTTCGCCCTTGTGCTCCCCAGGTGCCTTTTCAGGCTCAACGAAAAGGCGCACGCGTATGGCATTCCATTGCTGGTCTTTCACGTATTCCAACAGGTTTACAGCATTCCCATCAGCATCCTTGTAAACAGTGCCTTGTTCCTCGTAGGATGGCAACAGGGAGATATCTCCACCGAGCAGATGTTGCTGTGCATGCACATTCGCAATGCCAAACGATATTGTTGCCAAAGCAAAAATAATCTTGCTGTTTTTCATATTCTCTTTTTCCTGTCTTTAAGTTATGCTTTTCTAAATGTATTTCGATTTTCTGATTGCAAAAATAAGGAAAATATGCAAATGAGGCAAATAACTTTTTAATAGTTTTACACAATCGGAAATTTGCTGTATCTTTGCATTGAATTATAAAACTGCCGCGCTCTACTTTTATGTATCTAGTGCAGTTTGTAAAAAAGACGTCTTTTGCCAACTTAGTAATACAGGAAAATGCTGAGCCTATCCCATTATTTCCCAATAACCGACCCGACACTGATTTTTTTTGTAGTGTTGTGCCTTATTCTCATCGCACCTATAATAATGGGAAAATTGCGCATACCTCATATCATCGGTATGGTGTTGGCCGGAGTGCTGATAGGAAAATATGGTCTCAACATTCTTGAACGCGACAGCAGTTTTGAACTTTTCGGTAAGGTAGGCCTGTACTATATCATGTTCCTTGCGGGTCTTGAGATGGATATGCAGGGACTGAAAAACAATGGCTTTAAAGTGGCGATGTTTGGTATTCTTACCTTTTTCGTGCCTTTTATCCTCGTGTTCTTCTCCTGTCTGTATTTCCTTCATTACACTATGCTGGCTTCTCTCATGCTCGGCAGCATTCTTGGCTCTAACACCTTGATAGCTTATCCGATAGTATGCAAGTATGGCTTGCAGAAGAACAGCACAGTGACACTGAGTGTCGGCGCATCGATGCTCTCCCTCACTCTGGCTCTTGTCGTCTTGGCTGCTATTGTCGGAACGGTGCATAGCGACACCGGATTTGTTTATTGGCTGCTTTTCATCCTGAAATTTGCTATCTTCTTTGCCGCCCTGTTCTTCTTGGTGCCGAAATTGATAAGGCGTTTTTTGAGGAAGTATTCCGATGCCGTGATGCAGTATATCTTCATCATGGCAATAATGTTCCTAAGTGCGGCCATTACGGAGATGCTCGGCATGGAGGGCGTGTTCGGTGCTTTCGCCGCAGGTTTGGTGCTTAACCGTTACATTCCTCATGTCTCACCGCTTATGAACCGCATTGAGTTTATCGGAAATGCCCTATTTATTCCGTATTTCCTCATTGGTGTGGGTATGCTTATCAATATGCGCATACTGTTCTCTGGCTGGCATATCGTGCTGATAATCTTCTGTTTGGTGTTCTTCGGCACTCTCGGCAAGGCAATCGTGGCATACGTTATGTCGTGGTTCTTGCGCCTTCCTGTAGTGCATGGCCACATGATGTTCGGACTGACAGCCGCCCATGCTGCCGGTGGTATAGCCATCGTTATGGTCGGACTGAAATTGAAGATTTCGGAGGGCGTGTTCGTTATGACCGATGAGATGCTCAATGGTGTGGTTCTGATGATCCTCTTTACCTGTGTTATAGGCACTCTGATGACTGAAAATGCTTCGCAGTCGATAGTGCTTAATGAAAGCAATCTGACAGATGAACAAGAGGATATGGGTGATGATGAGAAAATACTGATTCCTGTAAAATATCCTGAGACAGCGGAGACTTTGCTCAATATAGCTATTATGATGCGCAATGTGAAACTCAACAGAGGGCTTATAGGCTTGAATGTCGTTTTAGATGATGAGAACAGACGAATGTGGCAGGAGAAAGGCACGGCATTGCTCAACAGACTGACGGATATGGCTAATGCCGCCGATGTGAGGTTGCAGACGCAGGTAAGGATAGCCACTGATATTGCCAATGGTGTAAAACACGCATTCACTGAATACCGTGCTTCAGAGATAATAATGGGTATGCACATCCACAAGGATGTCTCAAAGCAATTTTGGGGACAGTTCATCCAGAGCCTTTTCAATGGTTTGAACAACCAGATTATCATCGTGCAGTGCTCACAACCGTTGAACACGTTGCGGCGTATTCAGGTCATGGCACCTGCAAGGGCAGAGTTTGAGCCTGGTTTCTACCGTTGGCTTGAAAGGCTGTGCCGTCTTGCGGAGAACCTTGAATGTCGCATTCAGTTTCATGCCCGTCACGATACGATGACACGTATCAGCCAGTTTATCACAAACAGACATCCTAATACGAGGGTCGAATATACTCCTTTGGCCCATTGGAATGAGTTGCCTAAGTTGGCGAGTTCCATGAACGATGATGAGCTTTTCGTGGTCGTTACCGCCCGTAAGGGTACGGTGTCTTACAAGGTGGCGCAGGAGAAGTTGCCTGACGAGCTCACACGTTTCTATTCAGGCAAGAACCTCATGATAATATTCCCTGACCAGTTTGGCGACTCGCCTGATGCCATGACATTCGCCACGCCTCAGCATCAGGAGCAACTTAGTGCATACCATGTTCTCATGGCATGGTTAAGGAAAAAAATAAAAATATAGATAATTCATTTATGGAAATATTGTGATGATTGACATAAAAGGAATAACAAAGAGTTTCGGCTCACTTCAAGTGCTCAAAGGAATTGACTTGCATATTGACAAGGGCGAGATAGTGAGCATAGTTGGACCGAGCGGTGCTGGCAAGACAACGCTACTGCAGATAATAGGTACGTTGGACAGCCCTGACAGTGGCGAGATAATCATCGATGGCACTGATGTACGTAAATTTAACAGAAAGAAAATGGCAGAGTTCCGTAACCGCCAGATTGGTTTCGTGTTCCAGTTTCATCAGCTTCTCCCGGAATTCACGGCTCTTGAGAACATTATGATCCCGGCTTTCATTGCCGGCACTTCCCGCAGCGAGGCAAGGAAAAGGGCTAATGAGTTGCTTGATTTCATGAAACTCTCTGACAGGGCAGGGCATAAGCCCAACCAACTGTCCGGCGGTGAGAAGCAACGGGTCGCCGTGGCGCGCGCTTTGGTCAACAATCCTTCTGTGATTCTTGCCGATGAGCCTTCCGGCAGCCTTGATTCAAAAAACAAGGAGGAATTGCACCAGTTGTTCTTTGATTTGCGTGACAGGTTCGGTCAGACTTTCGTAATAGTAACTCACGATGAGCATCTTGCCAACATCACCGACCGTACCATATCGATGAACGATGGAAAGTTAGTGATTTCTGACATGGAAACAGAAAATTCTGGAGCTGAACGTGAGAATCCTGATGTGCTGTCTGAAAATTCTGAAATTGAACCTGAAAATCTTGATGTGAAGTCTGAGTGTGCTGTTGATAAAACAGAAAATGTTGAAGAAGATACACAAAAATAGACTTGCAGGAGTGATTTTCTAAAAAGTTTGTCGCAATAAATAATATAGGGTAATATATGAACGGTATAAGGCTTGGTGAGTACAACTTGATGAAAGTTGTGAAGAAAGTTGATTTTGGTATGTATCTTGATGGTGGCGATGAAGATGAGGTGCTTTTACCCTCGCGTTACGTACCGGAGGGCTGCAAAGTCGGTGATGAGTTGAATGTATTCCTTTATCTCGATATGGATGAGCGTCTTGTAGCCACCACGTTGAAGCCTCTCGCAAAAGTGGGTGATTTCGCATTCCTCACCGTTGCTTGGGTCAACGAGTATGGCGCCTTCCTCGACTGGGGGCTGATGAAAGACTTGTTCTGTCCTTTCCGTGAACAGAAAATGAAAATGGAGAAGGGTAAGGGTTATATCGTCCATGTGCATATTGATGATGACAGTTACCGTATCGTCGCCTCTGCCAAGATCGAACGTTATTTCAATACAGAAGTGCCCGACTATATCCGCGGTCAGGAGGTTGACCTTCTGATTTGGCAGAAAACAGAACTTGGTTTCAAGGTGATTATTGACAACTGCTATCCAGGCCTTGTTTACAAGGAGCAGATTTTCAAGGAGATACACACAGGTGACAGGATGAGAGGCTATATCGACTTGATAAGGGAAGATGGCAAGATTGACGTTACTCTGCAGCCTACTGGCAGGCAGATGACCCTTGAGCTAAGTCATGTTCTGCTGCAATATCTGAACGAGCATTGTGGTGTCTGTCATTTGACAGACAAGAGTCCTGCTGAGGATATTTACAAGACGTTTCAGGTAAGCAAGAAGAATTATAAGAAAGCCGTGGGCGACCTTTACAAACGAAGGCTTATTACCATAAACGATGATTGCATAACCCTCGTCAAAAAGCCTTCCCAATCCAGCTTTCAATAATTTTTAATGTCCCATATTCGGCTTCAGCCGCATCGATTTATTATTTTTTATTTATTATTTTTTATTTATTATTTTTTATTTTGCGACCAACGGGAGCATTTATTTCTTTGAGCAGCCGCTCAGCGTGTCCCCATTTATCCATCATGAAAAGCACGTAGCGGATGTCAACGCCGATGCAGCGTGCGAGGTTGCTGTCAAAATATATGTCGCTTGACAGGCTGTCCCAGTTGCCATCGAAAGCAAGACCAATCAGTTCGCCTTTGCCGTTGAACATCGGTGAGCCGCTGTTGCCGCCTGTGATGTCGTTGTTGGTGAGGAAACAGAGTTGCATTTTGCCCGTCGTCTTGTCTTGGTACTTGCCGAAATCGGTTGCTGATAGCAGTTCTTTCATTATTGGCTCAGCATAATAGTCTGGCTCTTTATCTCCCATGCCGAACTTCTCGATGATGCTTTCTGCTGTGGTGTAGTAACCTGACGGTTTCCCATTCAGTGTAAAGCCGCCTACCTGTCCGTAACTAAGGCGCATTGTCATGTTGGCATCCGAGTAGTGGGGCATATCCTCTTCCATTCTCACCTTTGCGGCGCAGAGATATTTCTCATAGTTGTCAATATCATCGGAAAACTCCAAGAGAGCCTCCCTCTGGTCTGCCCGGTATTCCAACAGGTCAAGACCGAGCTGCACGCCACAGTCGTTATTGAATTTCTTACTGTTGATATGGAGTTTCGCCCCTTTCTTCATCAAGACAGAATTTTTGTACAGATAGTCAACGTATGCCGTATAGTCGCCATTGAATTGGCTGTCTATTGTCTTGTAGAATTGAGGCAGGTATTCCTCACTAACATTCTCCTTGTAGTTTTTCAACAGGGCGGCGAAAATCTCCTTGTCAACGGTCTCGTCCCACTGGTCGCTGTTGTCGTCAAACTGCACATATTGCTTTGACGGCTTGTCGCTTGGCCCCTTCACGCTCATGCCGTTGTTTACTCTCATGGCACGTGTAACAAGTTCGTTGGAGTTGCGGAATGTCTCGTTCCAGAAATACAACGCACGTACACGGTCAAACCTCTTTTCATACAGACTTGCGAGTTTGTCGAAGTCAAGCTTGTCCTTCAAAAATCCGGTGCTGTCCTGCCACTCACGGATGCGGTTCTCAAACTCTTTCTTCTGTGATATGATACCTATGGAGTCTATACACTTGTTCATGCCAATGGCGTTCTTCCAGTAATTGGAACTCTGTGCGAATTTCGAGTCATATTTGATACGTATTCCCTGATCTGCCCTCATGTGGCGCAGCATAATGTCCTGTTTCACGCCTCTCACCTGTATGCGTGCCGCATGGGTGGCATCACGCATCTCCTTGATACCGTAGGATGAAAGATACCGCTCGGTACTGCCCGGATATCCCACTGTCATGGCGAAGTCTCCGTCCTTATAGCCTTCTATTGAAACAGGCGCCCATGTCTCCGGGTGATAGGGAACATTGTTTTCTGAATATTCCGCCGGTCCGTTGGTCTCAGGGTCGGCATAGATACGGAACACGCTGAAGTCGCAAGTCTGGCGTGGCCACATCCAGTTGTCTGTCTCGCCGCCGAACTTGCCCATAGACTTTGGTATTGTGAATACGAGGCGCAGGTCGGTGAAAGTTCTGTATGTTGTGGCGTAATATCTGTTACCCTCATAGTAGGGATCTATCTCCACGTGCAGCGTCTTGTCTGTCTCTTTCACCGAGTCGGTCATTGCGGTTGCCAATGAGTCAATCAAATCTTCTTGCTCCTCACCAGTGCGGTTTTCAATGCCCAACGCGAGCAGTTTGTCGGTAACGTCCTGTTGTTCTGTCATAAAACTTACGAACATATCCTTGTTGGGCAATTCCTCCTCAAAACTCTTGGCATAGAAGCCGTTGAGCATATAGTCGTGTTCCACGGTGGAATGACTTCTAATAGCCTCGAAGCCGCAGTGGTGGTTGGTGAATACTAATCCGTCGGGCGACACTACGACACCAGAGCAATAGCCGCTGAACAGTACCACAGAGTTTTTTATCGCATCCTCGCTGCTGTACAGGTTGTCGTAGGGAAGGGTGAACCCGTAGGTTGTCATCTGGTCATACACGGCTTGTGGCAGGTTGTACATAGTCCACATTCCCTCGTCTGCATTTGCCACGGGTGCGAGGCCCACTATGGCGGAAAGTAATAATGTTCTTGCTTTCATAAAGATTTTAATTTGTATGTTATCCTATTTTTTGAAATATTTTCCAATTATCGGCAGTCTGCTTAGCGGAAAGTCGCGTCTCACTATGATTGCTGCAAACACCACGATAAGTATTGTGTTTGCGCAAAGAGAGCCCCATATCGGCAACAGCCTGTTGCAGTAGGTCATGCCGACAAACAGCAAGAGGGCAATGACGATGTACAGCAGGATTTCCTTCAACGGATAGTTGATAGGATATTTCTTCTGTCCCACGAAATACGAGAGAGTCATTGCTGTGGCGTACCCGGCGAACCCCGCCCAAGCGCAGGCAATATATCCGAAGCGTGGAACGAAGATCACGTTGGTGATGATGAGTACGGCGCAGCCGATACCAGAGAAGCACGCTCCCCATATCGTCTTGTCAATGAGCTTGTACCAGAACGATAGGTTGAAATAAATGCCCATCATTATCTCTGCCGCCATGACGATTGGCACTACCTGAAGCCCTTCCCAGTAGTCGCGTCCTATCAGGTGGCGCAGGATGTCCATATAGCCCATTACCACGAGGAACGCCAACAGGGTGAATACCACGAAATATTTCATCGCGGTAGCGTAGGTCTGGCGGTTGTCCTTTTCCTTTGCCTTGCCGAATACGAAGGGCTCGTAGGCGTATCTGAATGCCTGCGTTATCATCGCCATTATCATTGCTATCTTGCTCGCCGCACCGTATATACCGAGTTGGGCGTGTGCGTCTTGTTCGCCGTAGATATATGGGAATATGATTTTGTCGGCTGTCTGGTTGAGTATTCCTGCCACTCCCAATATCATTATCGGCATACTGTAGTTGAGCATCTTGCGCAGCAGTGCTCTGTCGAATACGTATCTGAAGCCTGTGAGTTCTTTAATCAGGAACAGCACCATGATACTTGTGCAAAACAGGTTGATGTAGAATGCGTAGCCGGCTCCAACCGCCGGGTCGTAGATCTTGCCCACGATACTGTTGCTGTCGGCACCGTCGTACAGTGCCGGAAGGACGAGGAAGAACACCAAGTTGAGGGCGATATTCATTATGATGTTGAGTATTTTCAATGCGGCGAACTTCACGGGGCGTTTCTTGTAGCGCAGGTATGCGAATGGAATGCAGAGGAATGCGTCTATCGACACGGTGAGTGCCATCACCCAGATATATGAGGGGTGGTCGCCATAGCCCATCATCGTTGATATCGGAGTAAGGAAAATCAGTACTAAGAGGAAGAAAATCAGGGATGTGCTGCCCACGGAGAGCAGAATTGTGGAATACACCTTGTTGGGGTCTTCGTTCTCCTTGTTGGCATAGCGGAAGAATGTAGTCTCCATGCCGTAGGTCAATATCACCAACAGCAGTGCGGTGTATGCGTAAACGTTGGTTATCACGCCATAGCCGCCGCTTGCCGCCGACAGCTTCGCGGTGTATAATGGCACGAGCATGTAATTGAGAAACCTCCCCACGATGCTACTCAATCCGTATATTGCAGTGTCCTTAGCCAAAGACCTGAGATTTGCCATTATTATTCTCCTTTTTATTTTTTTTCACCCACGTTCATCCAAATGTGCGGATATGCGGACACAATAAATTGTGTCCCTACACCAGGCTGTTTATATTGTTAAAAGAACAGATAACATACAAAAATGGCGGCGATCACGCCGGCGAGGTCCGCCAACATGCCGCATGCCACTGCATGGCGGGTATATCTGATACCCACACTGCCGAAATACACTGCGAGGATATAGAATGTGGTGTCTGTGGAGCCTTGGAACACACAGCTCAAACGCCCCACAAACGAATCCGCCCCGTATGTCGTCATCGCATCTACCATCATCCCACGCGCACCGCTGCCCGACAGGGGTTTCATCAATGCCGTTGGCAACGCCCCGACAAAGTCGGTGTTCCCGCCACATGCCTTTACTATCCCGCCTATGCCGTCAATCAGCGCATCCATTGCACCTGATGCTCTGAACACGCCGATGGCGACGAGGATAGCCACCAAGTAGGGGATAATCCTCACTGCCGTTTTGAACCCGTCTTTCGCCCCTTCAATGAAGGCGTCATACACATTTATTCTCTTCCTCATTCCGGCGAGGATAAAACCTATTATGATTACCGCCAACACTATGCTTGCCACCGACGTGCTTACCATGTTCATCCTCTCCTTGTCCATCTGGCTGAACCCCCACATCACGGCGGCAACCAACACGCACATCCCGGCAAGTGTCAGAAACAGCGTCCGGTTGAAAAGGTTGATTTTCTGGTAAATGCTGGTAACTATTATTCCCGCAAGTGTCGCCACGAAAGTCGCAAGCAATATCGGAATGAAGATGTCGGTGGGCTGCGCTGCTCCGAGCTGTGTGCGGTACACCATAATCGACACCGGTATCAACGTCAGTCCTGATGTGTTCAGCACGAGGAACATAATCATCGGATTGGTGGCGGTGTCTTTCTTTGTGTTGAGGGTTTGCATCTGCTCCATTGCTTTCAGCCCAAGTGGTGTCGCCGCATTGTCAAGGCCAAGCATGTTGGCGGCGATGTTCATGAAAATGCTCCCCATCACTGGATGCCCTTTTGGAATGTCCGGGAACAGTTTCGTGAACACCGGACTTAGTATGCGTGCGAGTGCGTTGATCACACCGCCACGCTCACCGATTTTCATTATTCCGAGCCACAGGGCAAGCACGCCCGTCAGTCCTAAGGATATTTCGAATGCCGTCTTTGATGTCGAGAAAGTAGAGTTTATCATTTCAGGAAACACGCCTGTGTCTCCTAAAAAAACAAGTCTTGCCAATGCAACCACAAAGGCAATGACAAAGAAAGCAATCCAAATATAATTCAATACCATATTATTTTGCAAAAGTATAATAATTATCCGTCTTTGCAAAATGTTGTGTTCATTTATATGTAGGAAACAAAAGGGTGAAATGGCGTATATAAGTGATAAGAGAAAATATCAATATAAATTTATGTGTACAAATTAGATAAAATCAAAAAAACTGAAATCGATAATATAATGTCAAAAAGGATATTTAACGAAGATAATCTTTACCTTTGCACATGTAAGCACTCCATTCATATTTAAATATCAAAATTACCGATTAATATAGTTACATCTCATAAATTTTATATAACTTTGCAACATCAATCAGTATAACCATAAACTTAAAATCATGAGCGAGAACAACAAGACAAGCAGAAAGTGGAGTGAAATGACCTACGAGGAAAGGAAAGCCCTTTTGCCCAAAAATCTGAACAAGCTGGGACAATGGTTCTTGGATGGGAAAAGTGGTGAGTATGAAGTTGAAGTAACTGACATGGAAGCTGTATTGGAATGAGACTTTATCTCGATACAAATATTGTCATTTACCTGCTAATGGAGCAAACGGATAGCATTGACAAAGACACTATGGAAATGCTTTTCGATTCCTCAAATCTTGTTTATACAAGTACTGTCTGCGTGCATGAACTCATACATCTGCGTCAGATTGGTAAAGTCTTTACACGCAAGAAAAGAGACAAGTCAGCCCAGATACCAATCGTTGACATGCTCCAAGAATATGGTATTGAGATAGTTCCAATTAATAGTTTGCACCTCAATAAATTAGATGAACTGCCAATGGTAGGAGAACACCGTGACCCAAATGACCGTCTAATCATAGCACAAGCAATCGCTGACCGGGCAACAATTGTAAGTACCGACCTCAAATTTCCAGAATACATAAAATTTGGCTTACAACTCCACCAAAACAAGAAATAAACTATCTATGGCACAAGATAAATTATCTTATAGAGCCAGTCCTGCTTACAGAAGACATTAACAATCCCCCTCTATGCCGACATCCTCAAAACTGGAATACTAATATAAAAAAAGAATTATTGCATGTGTTCATCTCTGACTATTCTCAAAAAAGAAAAGTTAGGAAAAGTGTAATAGTGGGTTTGCCGATAAGTATGAAATATCCATAGAATGTAATGATAACGGATTTAAAAATGCCAATGTATTCTAATGTTAATAATTATAAATCATAGCATAAAATATTGATATAATGAATATAAAGATTCGGTACGCACGCGTACCGAATTTAAAAATGCCAAAATGAAAAATGAGAAAAATTTTATCGGACACCAATAATGACAAAAAATCCAATGGCGAATGTCATTGGATTTTTTAGTTTAGAATATTTA
>JAJPZD010000164.1 GCA_021204605.1 Prevotella sp. | reverse complement strand
CATTTTCAAAATATCATGCGTGAAAAGCTATTAAAAAGGGTTGATTATTGATTTATGATATTTCTTGCATAATTCAGAGGATATTGTTATCTTTGCAACCGTGGTTGATTCAACCACGGTTGCAAATAATGGCGCACTATGAGATTTTATGACAGGGAAAAGGAAATAGCGGAGTTGAGACGTATTTGCGGTTTGTCTTTTACCTACAACTCTCGCATGACGGTTCTTACTGGCCGCCGGCGCATTGGCAAGACGAGTCTTGTAAAGAAAGCGTTTGAGGACAGCGCAGAGCCGATGCTGTATTTTTTTACGGGCCGCAAGGCTGAGACCGCACTTGTGGACGATTTTGTGCAGGAGATACACAACAAGCTCCACAGTTATGTCCCTGAAGGCCTGATGTCTGTCAGGGGTGTGCTGCGACATCTGTTTGAGCTTGCAAAGACAATGGAATTCACTCTAGTAATTGATGAGTTCCAGGAGTTCTTGACAATCAATCCATCGGTGTTCAGCGACCTTCAGAATCTGTGGGACAGCTACCGTTCCGATACAAGGATGAATCTTATATTAAGCGGTTCAGTGATGTCGATGATGCGCCGTATATTCACCGATGCCCATGAGCCGTTGTACGGACGCGCCGACAATATTATCAAACTGCGCCCATTCAAAATAAGTGTTATAAAGGAGATTTTGAGGGATTACAATTCGGAATACTCCAACGAGGACCTATTGGCGTTTTATTCGATAACAGGAGGAATCCCAAAGTATATCGAACTACTTTGCGACAACCGCCAAGTAACGGCAGAGGCAATGCTTCGCTTCACCGTGTCGGATATGTCGCCATTCATCGAGGAAGGACGTTATCTGCTGATTAATGAATTCGGACGTGATTACGGCACATATTTTTCAATACTTCTTGCCATAGCACAGGGCCGCAATTCACAGGCGGAAATCACTGCCGCCTTGGGTGGAATGTCTATCGGCGGTCATCTTGAACGGTTAGAGAACACGTATGATGTTATAACAAAATTCCGCCCTGTCATGTCAAAGCCAGGCAGCAAGAACACGGTCCGTTTCCGAATAAGCGACAATTTCTTGCAGTTCTGGTTCCGTTTCATCGAGCACAACCGCTCCATGATTGAACTTGACAATTACGCTGATTTGCTTGATATTATAATGCGTGATTATCCTACATATTCCGGTCTGACGCTTGAAAAGTACTTCCGTCAGAAACTGATGGAAGAAGGCGGTTTCCGCGAATTGGGCTCATGGTGGGAGCGCAAAGTGGGGAAAGAGGCCAATGAGATAGACATTGTGGGCATCCGTACAGACGGCAAATCCGCACTCGTTGCCGAAGTGAAGCGCAACGCACGCAACTACGACAACAAACTGTTCATGGCAAAGTTGGAACACATAAAAGCAAAGATATTGTCAGGGTATCAATTTGAATCCCGACTATTTACAATGGATGATATGTAACCTCATTTTTCACTCTTCACTTGATACTCGCTGATGCGCCTTGTTTTTGACGAGAAACTTACACCGATTTTATACAGCTTCCTTCCATCATCCGCAAAAGCAAGCATATATTCTTTCGAGTCAATCTGCGCAAGTGCCTTCTCCGCCGGCACATCAACATTCAGCTCCATTACATAAATATAGTCCTTCGTCTTTACAACCACATCAATCCGACCATCAGATGTAATGTACTCCACATCCACATTGAAACCCATAAGGCGGAATATCAGATACATCGTGTTCTGAAAATATTTCTCCAATGCTCCTGCCAAAGCGTATTTCCCTCCGTCAAGAAACGCTTTCAGATTAGACATGAATCCCTCCGCATTGCCGTCTTTGACATATTCCACAAAACGTGCTAAATATAATATGCTGTCTGACTCGTCCCCACTTGTATATAATGGAAGTAACGACTGCATAAAGCCCTCCGCTACCTCACGGTTCGGAAAACCAAGCTGGTATAGATTGGTATCCTTGTCATGGCTTTTTATCGTCAGATAACCACTCTGGTACAACAGGGGGATTGCGGAAGATTTCATGGAATCCACCTGACTGAGAACTTTTGCCGGCACTTTGTCTAATTGTAGATTTCGCAGGTCATAATCCTTTGCCCTCAACATCTTGACAAGGAATGTCGGCGTGCCACTCTCAAACCAGTAATCTCCCAAAGTTTTGTCCTCCAAAGCATTAAGTAGGCTGAACGGATTATACATTCCCACCGTATTGGGAGCGAAATGATACCCATCGTATTTTTCCTTCAGTTTTGCGTATGTATCTTCACAGCTCATAGAATTTTCTTCTGCAAGCTCCTTTATGGAATCATTGAAGTATGTATGCAACTCCTTTTCCGATATACCACAGATGTCCGCATAACGCTTGTTGAAAGTAATGTCTTTTAAGTTGTTCAGGTCACTGAACACACTCAACCGGCTGAATTTCGATACCCCTGTCAAAAATGCAAAACGGATATACTCATCCTGCGTCTTCAATACAGAGTATATTGACTTCAGCGTCTGGCGGAATTTCTCCTGCAGTTCCTCGTTGTCTATCGCCGTGAGTATCGGCTTGTCGTACTCGTCAACCAATATCACCACCTTCTCGCCTTTCTTCTCGTATGCACGACGTACAATATTCTTGAAACGCGTCTCAAATGGTTTTCCGACAGTTGATACACCATAAATTTCATCCCATTCATCAAATGTGTCTTTCAAGTTCCTTTCCAAATTATCCAATGTGTCGTATTTCCCCGTATTCAAATCCAAATACAACACCGGATATTCCTTCCATTCCTTCTCCATCTGTTCTATCGCCAACCCTTTGAACAGTTCCTTCCTGCCCTCAAAATACGCCCGCATCGTGGAAATCAACAACGACTTCCCGAAACGGCGCGGACGAGACAGAAAATAACAGCTTCCCGTTGACGTAAGCTCGTACATACGTGCAGTCTTGTCAACGTAAACATAACCGAACTCACGCAGCTTCTTAAATCCCTGTATTCCTATCGGATATCTCATACTCCTTGAAATTTTCTGCTAAATTAATGATTATTTGTGAATATTGCCATATTCTCAAGCA
>JAJPZD010000076.1 GCA_021204605.1 Prevotella sp. | reverse complement strand
CAACCTCAATAGCCGTGTTTATAGCGATTACACCGAGTCGCCTGATTACCTCCGGAGAGTTGGATATCTCACTCGGACGTAACGTCAGGTGATCCTTGAAATAATTCATGTTATCGTAAATTTCCTTCAGGCAACCATTGGAGACTGTAAGCGAGCAGGCGGAAGCACATTTCACACGCCCCTCAAGCATCATGCCTACCACGCTGTCCTGAAGTACCTCCGTATATACATTGAAGTCAGGCACAATCTCATCGTGTCCCAAAGCACCTAATATGGCATTCGCCGTACTACCCACACCGCTCTGCAAAGGCAGGAATGTCGAGGGGATAATACCCCTTTTCATATCGCTGACAAGGAAACGTGCCACATTATGTCCTATCTGGTCAGTTATCGGGTCAGCATCCTTGAAGGCCCTCGCCTCATCAGGGATGTTACACTCCACCACTCCGACAATCTTCTTGGGGTCTATCTCAACGTAAGGCTTGCCGATACGGTCGTTTACATGGACAATAGGTATTGGCTGTCTGTAAGGAGGGTCAAGAGGTTCGTAAACATCGTGGATGTACTTCGCATCAGGGCTGTGGAAAGAGTTAAGCTCCAAGATCACTTTCTTTGCCATCCTTGCGATAGTAGGACATATACCTCCTGCTGCCGTAAGGTATGCCTTGCAGGTGTCCTGTCCCTCGTCGATATCGCACACCTCAAGGATGGCCCAGTCAACCTCCCCCATAAAACCGTAGCGTAGTTCCTGTGCCATCTGGCTCAAGTGGATGTCGTTGTAGGCTATCTCACCGGCGTTCACGTGCTTACGAAAATCTGTATTCGTTGTGTAAGGAGCACGATACTTGATTGCCAGTGCATTTGCCAAGTCTCCATCCGTACTCTGGCCAGTGGAAGCACCTGTAAAAATCCCTACCTTAAACTCTTTTCCTGCCTCATGCTCGGCAAGAGCTTTAACGGCAAGCTCCTTAGTAACCGCCTTGGCGGTACCTGCTGGCGTAAATCCGCTCACGCCTACGTTGTCACCGTTGTTTATCATTGCCGCAGCCTCTGCGGCAGTAATGCGTGTATAAGCCATATTCCTTTTTTATAAGTTTATGTTACTCAAATCCTAAAAACGCGGCAAAGTTACTACATTTTTGCCAATTATAAATTATTTATTTGTCTAAAAAGGTTGAAAGGCCATTATTACTTGACATTAAATTTTTATAATAATTCTTTTGGAATAGCATGGCAACGATTCCACATGCAAAAGCTAACTCTTAACTCAAAAAAAGCCTCCACACTTAAGTAGAGGCCCTATCTGTCTTATAATGACTTTCTCAAATCAATGCCTTGTTCAACTCAGCTCCCGCCTTGAACTTAGCCACCTTCTTGGCGGCGATGGTTATTTTTTCCTTAGTTGCAGGATTGATGCCTTGGCGAGCCGGACGCTCGTTGACACTAAACGTACCGAAACCTACCAATGCAATTTTGTCACCTGACACGAGAGCGTCTTTAATCGCCTCAACAGTTGCGTTGAGAGCTTTCTTTGAATCAGCCTTAGAAAGCCCTGCACTTACAGCGATTTTCTCAATGAGTTCTGTTTTGTTCATAATAATTGTTTTTAATATTAATATTTAAAATCGATTTTTCGATTGATGTTACAAATATAACCTATTATCATTATATACCAACAAAAAAAATAAAAAAAGTGAAGATTTTGGCGAAATTAATGATGTCAGGGGCAATTTTATGACTTATAACAGATATTTTTCGTACTTTTGCCCTTGCTTATAAATTATCCGAAACGATAGGAATATGTTCAGATTAACTACCATAACAAAAAACCTGCTGATTATTAACGTGTTGATGTTTATTGCCACGTGGGTGTTCAGCCGCAAGGGTATATACGACCTTAATAATATATTGGGGCTGCATTTCATTTTAGCGCCCAATTTCAGCATATACCAACTGTTCACATACATGTTCATGCATGCCAATTTTGAGCATCTGTTCTTCAATATGTTTGCCCTGTGGATGTTCGGTTGCGTGGTAGAGAACGTATTAGGGTCTAAGAGATTTCTTATTTATTATATAATATGTGGTATCGGTGCGGGCGTTATACAAGAAGTGGCACAATTCGGCTCGTTCTATGTCCTCGCAACCGAACAGTTTCCTGGTTTCAGTGCAGCAGACATAATGATATTGGCACACAACAGTTCTGGCTTGCTGAGCACCTGGACCACGGTAGGCGCATCTGGAGCAATATACGCAGTGCTTCTGGCCTTTGGTATGATATTCCCCAACGAGAGGATTTTCATCTTCCCATTACCAATTCCTATAAAGGCGAAATGGTTTGTAGGTATATATATTATTGTGGAGCTGTTCTCCGCACTTGCCACAACCAACGACAGCGTGGCCCATTTCGCCCATCTGGGCGGTATGCTGTTCGGCTATTTCCTGATACGCTACTGGCGCAATCACCCTGGTGGCGGCAATTACGGTAGGAACAGAGGGCAGCAGTTTTTCGACAACCTGAAAAACAACTGGGAGCGTCGTTCAAACCGTAAAGCAGATAATGCCAAGCGCAACGACACACAAAGGAGGGAGTCCGACTGGGAGTATAATGCTAAGAAAAAAGCCGACATGGATGAGATAGACCGGATATTAGATAAGGTGAGACGCAGCGGCTATGACAGTCTGACCGAAGAGGAGAAGAAAAAACTGTTTGATGGTAGTGACAGTTGATTGCAGCAAAATAAAGGATAATACCCTATGCTCAAGAATCTGAAAAGATATACATTGCAGATTATTGCCGGAGTAAACATCGTCACCGCAATAATAATGCTGCTAATAGGAATGTCCGACCGTTTGAATCCCACTGTACATTCCATGTTGTCAAATATAGGGCTACTGTTTCCAATATTCCTGATTATAAATTTCCTTTTTCTCGTATTCTTCATCTTCTTCAAAAAGAAATATATTATAATCTCTTTCCTCGGTTATGTGGTATGTTTCTTCCCAATCCGTACCTACACGCCATTGAACATCAACGGCAAGCGACCCGACGGTGCCTTAAAGGTACTCTCTTACAATGTCTATTCCTTTTGCAATGATGGTGCTCCGGAAGACCACCCCGATCCTATCATTGACTATATCCTTGAGCAGGACGCTGATATTGTCTGTCTCCAAGAAGGTTGGCTCAACGATAAGATTAACAGTCTTGTAGAGGAAACATACCCTTACAGGGATTCCGTGAAGAATGGATTATGTCCATTTTACATCGTGTTGCTCAGCAAATTTCCGATACTGTATAAGGAACGTATCAAGTATAAGTCAGAAAAGAATGTCAGCGCGGCTTTTAAAGTCCTCATAGAGCAAGACACTGTAACGGTGATAAACAACCACTTTGAGACATCCGGTATTTCTCTTGAGGACCGTGCCGTTTTCACGCAGATGATAAAGGGGAAATCGGAAAAGGAAACCATGAAAGTGGAATCTAAGCGGATGATAGCACAATTAAGTGAGTCGTCCAAGATTCGGGCTCCGCAGGCTGACGCAGTGGCAAGATACGTGAAAGAGTGCGGTGGCAGTATTATTCTATGTGGCGACTTCAACGACAGTCCTATTTCTTATACACACAGAACACTCGCTAAAATACTTACCGACTGCTATGTCGCTACTGGCAACGGGCCGGGGATTTCATATCACGGAAGTGCCATGTTTGTAAGGATTGATAATATAATGTGCTCCGCCGACTGGGCGCCCTATTGCTGCAAAGTAGATAGAAGTATAGGTTATTCCGACCATTATCCTATTTATTGCTGGTTAGATAGACATGCAAAAAATAAAAAATGAACAATAAAAGCATTTAAATTTCTCTAATCTTAAAAAAATAACTATCTTTGCACGCTGTATGTGTAAGGAGAACCTCAATGAAGTCGATTCTCTTGGCAAGACAAAACCCTTAATTAATCGGGAACACATAATTCGTAAATCTAAAAATAAATTATAAATCAAAATGCAAAACAAAGGAATTGTAATTGTTACAGCCGTGTTGCTGACTCTTGCAAGCATTTTCTATTTGTCGTTCTCCGCTGCAACAAGCTATTATGATAAGCAGATTGCGAAGATCGAAGACCCTATTGCACAAGAGAATTATAAGGATTCTGTGAAGTACTTAGGTATCTATTCATATCAGAAGTGCTTGGAGACTCAGATTGGTCTTGGCCTTGACCTCAAAGGCGGTATGAATGTGATCCTCGAGATTTCCGTTCCAGACGTTGTTGATGTATTAGCCGACCACAAAACGACACCGGCCTACGTCAAGTCGATGAAACAGGCAAAGACAGAGGAAGAAAAAAGCCAAAGTGATTTTATTTCCCTGTTTATCAAGTACTATCACCAGAATGCTCCAGGTCATAGACTGGCTGAGGTTTTCGCAACGCAACAGTTGAAAGGTCAAGTCAGTACTCAGAGTTCCGACGCAGAGGTTGAGAAGGCATTGCGCTCTGAGGTACAGGCCGCCATCGACAACTCTTATAATGTCGTAAGAAACCGTATCGACAAGTTTGGTGTCGTACAGCCTAACATCCAGAAGCTCGAAGGTCAGGAGGGCCGTATCATGGTCGAGATGCCTGGTATCCGTGAGCCGGAGCGTATCCGAAAGTTGCTACAGGGAAGTGCGAATCTTGAGTTCTGGGAGACATACAACAGTCAGGAGATTACCCCTTTCCTTCGCCAGTTAGACCAGAGAATTGCCGGTTTGGGAAATGCTTCTGACACTACCGCTACCGCAAAGGACAGTGTCGAGGTAGAGAACGAGGTTGCAGAAACGACAGAGGCAAAGCCGAAATTCCAGATTAAGAAAGACGAGAATACAGCTGCGGAAAAAGCCGCGACACGAGATTCACAGATTGAGCAGGCAAAGAAGCGCAATCCTTTGCTTGCTATACTGCAACTTGCATCTCAGAATTCGCTAAGTGTTGTAGGCTATGCCAACGCACGCGACACAGCAGATATCGACAAAATAATATATTCGGAAACAGCAAAACAAGTATTGCCTTCAGACTTGAAATTGCTTTGGGGTGCAAAACCAGCTGACGGGCTGTCTGTAAAGAACGTTTACGAGCTTTATGCCATTAAGGTAACTCAGTCGAACGGCAGGGCTCCTCTTGAGGGAGATGTTGTTACCACTGCAAAGGATGAGTTCAACAACCTCACCGGCCGTCCTACCGTCAACATGACGATGAACTCCGATGGTGCACGCCGTTGGGCAGTTCTTACAAAGGCTAATGTCGGTAGGGCAATAGCTATCGTACTTGACGGTGCCGTTTACAGTGCGCCACGTGTCAACAGTGAGATTACAGGCGGAAGTTCCGAAATAAGCGGTAACTTCACTATCGAGGACACGAAAGACCTCGCCAACACGCTTATATCCGGCCGTATGCCCGCCCCTGCACGTATTGTTCAGGAAGATGTAGTCGGGCCTTCACTCGGTGCACAGTCAATTCATCAAGGTATAATGTCGTTTATCTTCGCTTTTATCCTCCTGATGATATACATGATATTGATGTACAATTTCATACCGGGAATGATGGCAAACTGCGCACTTATCGTCAACCTGTTCTTCACATTGGGTATCTTGACCTCGTTCCAGGCAGCGCTGACAATGCCAGGTATAGCCGGTATCGTGCTCACTTTGGGTATGGCGGTAGATGCCAACGTGCTTATCTACGAAAGGACAAAGGAGGAGCTTAGAAAAGGGAAACAACTCAAACAAGCTATTCAGGCTGGTTACAGCAATGCGTTCTCCGCTATCTTTGACTCGAACCTCACTTCAATCATAACGGGTGTTATCCTCTATGTATTCGGTACTGGTCCGATACGAGGTTTCGCCACGACACTTATCATTGGTATTTGCTGCTCGTTCTTCACCGCAGTTTACCTTACCCGACTTGTCTATGAGAGCCGCATGAAAAAGGATAAATGGCAGGGGCTTACTTTCACTACCAATGTTTCCCGCAAGTTCATGCAAGGCTCAAGTTTCCGTTTCATGTCGATGTACCGCAAGACATTCACTATTGCAGCCATCGCAATCGTGATATTCTGCATCAGCTTCATATTACGTGGACTTAGCAAGAGTATTGATTTCACGGGAGGTCGCAACTATGTCGTCAAATTTGAGAAAGCGGTTGAGCCGGAGGATGTCAACGAAGCCCTCCGGACCGCATTCCCTAACAGCAATGTCAGCGCATTGGCACTCGGCACTGACCATAAGACAATACGTATCTCCACCAACTATAAGATTGACTCCAACGATCCTAACGTGGACAACGAGGTTGAGGACATTTTGTTCAATGCCTTGTCCACCGCAGGGATGGTAACGCAAGATAACGCTGAATCGTTCAAAAATCCTGATGTCCGCGCCGGCGGTTCTATCATAAGCAGTACTAAGGTGGGACCTTCGGTGGCCAAGGATATCACTTACGGAGCTATCGTGAGCGTCATCATAGCAATCATTGCAATCTTCATATACATCCTTATAAGATTCCACAATATCGCTTTCTCGGTGGGTTCTACTGTCGCATTAGCTTTCGATACCGTTCTCGTACTTGGATTTTATTCTCTACTTTGGGGCATCGTACCGTTCTCGTTAGAGATTGACCAGACATTCATCGGTGCTATCCTTACCGTTATCGGTTACTCCATCAACGATAAGGTGGTGGTATTCGACCGTATCCGTGAGAACCTGAAACTACACCAGAAGACTGACCACCAGACCAATTTCAACAATTCATTGAACGAGACATTGGCAAGGACCATCAACACATCAGTATCCACATTACTCGTATTGCTGTGTATCTTCTTTCTCGGTGGAGACAGTATCCGCAGTTTCGCATTTGCGATGATTCTCGGTGTAGTATTCGGAACACTGTCGTCTATCTTCATCGCCGCTCCTATCGCATACATCACTCTTGGCCGTAAGATTAAGGAGGACGTGGCTGTGTCAGAGGCTAAATAAAGTACACATTATTATGATTATAAGGCAGGGAGGGCGACAGAGCTTTCCCTGCTTTGGTTATTAAAAGCCCACATTCTTAGCAATAAAGTCAAAAAACAATATCAAACTTGAACTTTTATTGAGTATTTTTTCTAAATTTGCAATTAAAATGATTGATTATAAGATTTTACCTTATAATTTTCTATACAACTAAAACATAATATTATGAAAATCATGAATATAAAAATTACAAAATTATTGTTTTTTTGCTTACTGCTCACAACCACAAGTATCAGAGCAAAGATAACATTACCGAAATTCTTCTCAGACGGTATGGTGTTGCAACGTGAGACGAGCGCAAACCTATGGGGAACGGCAAAGGAATCTTCTGTAGTAAAGATAACCACCTCGTGGGACAAGAAAACGTATGTGGCAAAGAGCGACAGCAACGGTAAGTGGAAAACGTCTATAAAGACGCCGGAAGCCGGTGGGCCATATCAAATAACCTTTTCCGATGGCGAGAGAACAGAGCTCAACAATATCCTCATCGGCGAGGTGTGGCTATGCTCTGGCCAAAGCAATATGGAGATGCCGATGAAAGGATACAAAAACCAACCTGTAGAAAACGGCATTATTGACATATTGCACAGCACAGACTGTAATCTCCGTCTTTTCACAGTGAAGCAGAACAGTCAGTTTGCTCCTGTTGATACTGTAAGGGGGGCTTGGCGTGAGGCTAATCCAGAATCAGTAAGAGAGTTCAGTGCGACGGCCTATTATTTCGGCCGTGAGCTGCGCCAGGTGCTTGATGTACCAGTAGGACTTATCGTAGCCGCTTGGGGCGGTTCCGCTTGCGAGGCGTGGATGACACCGGAGTGGTTGCAGGCGTTCCCAGATGCCAAGATACCACAGTCGCCGGAGGACATACCATCTAAAAACCGCACTCCGACAGTGCTTTACAATGGAATGCTCCACCCATTGATAGGCATATCCATGCGTGGTGTAATATGGTATCAGGGTGAGGAAAACGTCAACCGCTACCCAACCTACGCAGATATGTTGACTACGCTGATTGCCGGGTGGCGGTCAGAATGGGGAGAGGGGAATTTTCCTTTCTACTATTGTCAGATAGCACCTTACGACTATAAACTTATCGGTTACACCGTGAACAGTGCTTTCCTGCGTGAGCAACAGTCAAAGGCGGAACAGATGAGCGACAACGTTGGCATGGCTGTTCTCATGGATGCCGGTCTTGAATACGGTATTCATCCCCGCAAGAAGAGCATTGCAGGTCAGCGTCTCGCATTGCTTGCTTTGGAAAACACATACGGAATAAAAGGATTCAAGTCGAAGAGTGCTTACTACAATGATGTTACATTCAAGAACGACACTGCTGTTGTCAGTTTTGAGCGTGCCGACATGTGGATATACGGTGAGAACGGTTACAAGAGCGACCTTTTCGAGGTTGCCGGCGAGGACAAGGTATTCCACTCTGCGAAGGCGTGGATAGACCGCAGTAAGGTATATGTGAAGTGCGACTCCGTTGCCGCTCCCGTTGCAGTGCGCTATGCTTTCAGCGATTGGGCACAGGGCGACCTTTTCTGCGATGGTCTGCCTGTAAGCTCGTTCAGGACAGACGATTGGGATGAATAGTATATGAGATACATAATATCAAGTATAGCGGTTGGCATCGCCTTTCTGTTTCCAAATATCAATGCCATTGCAGCCGACTATGTGCCAGATGACTATATCTGGACAACGCAGAGTGAGAACTCGTCGGGGTCTATGCCCTGCGGCGGTCACGATGTGGGCATGAACGTATGGGTAGAGGATGGAGACATACTTTTCTATGTCTCCCGTAGCGGCATGTTCGATGAGAACAACACGCTTCTCAAAGCCGGGAGATTTCGCATTGCCCTCTCCCCCAACCCATTTGAGAAAGGGAGAGACGATTTCGAACAAATTCTTTGCTTAGACGATGGTGCTGTATATATCAAGTCCGGCGCTGCCGAGATATGCCTGTGGGCTGATGTTTTCACTTCTGCTGTATATGCTGAGATAAACACTAATGAAAAAGTCGATGCCACGTTAAGCTATGAGAGTTGGCGTTACAAGGACAGACCCGTAACAAAGGAAGAATGTCAGCAATGCTCCTATAAATGGGTGCTGCCAGGCGACTGCACCACATATCAGGATTCTATACAGGCAGATGGCAACAAGCTATCATTTTGGCATAAGAACCGTGAGAAAACAGTTTTCGACTTCACCGTCAGCAGGGAGCAACTCGACAGTATAAAGTCAGAACTGTACAACCCTATCGGCGGTATGCGTTTCGGTGGCGATATGTATGCCCCCGACTTCACATTTATTGGTACAAGCGATGGATTTTATACCTCAACGGATTACCGCTCATGGAATTTCAAAGCACAGAATATACGCAAGTCAACAATAACTATAAACCTTTATAATGGCGACAACGCTCCTGCCCTCCCTTCTGCTAAGGAGTCGCGCAAGCGCAGCGCACAGTGGTGGCACGCCTATTGGCAAAGGAGCTATATCATCGCTGAGGGCGAGGCGAGGAATATCACCCGCAATTATGAACTATTCCGCTATATGCTTGGCTGCAACGCCTACGGAGAGTGGCCCACTAAATTCAATGGAGGACTGTTCACCTTCGACCCGATTTATGTTGACGAGAACACACCGTTCACCCCCGACTACCGTAGGTGGGGCGGTGGAACAATGACGGCTCAAAACCAGCGTCTTGTGTATTGGGGTATGCTGAAAAGCGGTGACATCGACATGATGGCAGCTCAGTTTGACACTTACCTGCGCATGCTGCCAACAGCCGTAAAACGGACACAATATTATTGGGGACACGACGGTGCCTCGTTCACCGAACAGATAGAGAATTTCGGCTTGCCCAACCCTGCTGAATATGGCAAGCATACGGAGGGCACTGACTATGGTACGGAGCGTAACGCCTGGCTTGAATATCTTTGGGACACATCTCTCGAATTTTGCTCTATGATACTCTATGCCCACGAATATGTAGGGTTGGATATCACGAAATATGTGCCTCTGATACGTCAGAGCCTGCTGTTCTTTGATGAGCATTATCAATATCTTGCAAAACAGCGTGGCTCAAAGGCTCTGAACGGAGATGGCAAGTTGGTGCTTTACCCTTCTTCCGGGTGCGAGACTTACAAAATGGCGTATAATGCATCGAGTACCATTGCGGCTCTCAAAACCGTATTGGAACAGTGCGAAAGATATGATGATAGCCTTAATCACATAAAACAGGACTCTATGGGTCTCAACTATGATGATTGTATCATAGATTACAGAATGAAAAACCGCATACCGGACATCCCTTTTCAAGTGATTTCAGGCGATAGTTGCATAGCTCCTGCCCTCGTGTGGGAACGCATACAAAATGTGGAATCTCCCCAACTCTACCCTGTCTTTCCGTGGCGCATATATGGTATGGGACGGCCCGACCTGAACATTGCCCGAAACACATACATGAAAGACCCTCATGTGGTAGAGATGCGGTCATCAAAGGGTTGGAAACAAGACAATATCTGGGCTGCATGTCTCGGCATTACCGTTGAGGCGAAACAACTCACAACAGAGAAATTCGCCGACGGACCATTCCGCTTTCCTGCTTTCTGGGAACAGGGCTTCGACTGGGCTCCCGATTGTAACCGTGGCGGCTCCGCTATGATTGGTCTGCAGGAGATGCTCCTTCAGGAAGCTCCCGATGGCTCTCTCTTGTTCTTCCCGGCTTGGCCGAAAGAGTGGAATGCTAAATTCAAACTAAATGCGACAAATGGTAGAATCGTGGAGGGGGAAATAAAAACAGCCCCCTCCAACCTCCCCCCTAAGGGGGAGGCTATGATTAGCTATGTGGTTAAGAAAGATGGAAAGATATTGGATAAGAAATAGTATAAAAAATATAAAAATATGAATATAGCACATATCCTTAAATCTAACATAAGCCTCCCCCTTAGGGGGGAGGTTGGTAGGGGCTTTAGCCTCCCCTATGGGGGGAGGTTGGAGGGGGCTGTTTTTTTCATCTTTCTTCTATTCACCATTCTCCCTTGCCATGCCAAACTTTCAGTCACCAAACTGACATGCAACTTTCAACAGGGTTTGGCAGTTACGCATGGTGACATCCACATGGGCTGGCAAATGATTTCTGATGCCAATGGTGATGCGCAGACTGCTTATCAGATAAAAATTTGCGAGAATTTTACCGACAAGACCGTTTATGATTCTGGCAAAACTGTCTCCGACCAAAGTCAACTTGTTTCATTGCCGAATCTAATTTCCAATAATCTTGGATATTACTGGCAGGTACGTGTCTGGGACAGCAAAAACAAGTCATCCGAATGGAGCAAAAGGCAGAATATCCGTGTTGCTCCTAAGTCATTGGATGCCAAATGGATAGGTGCCATAACGAAAGATGCTGCCCGTCTGCCCGAAGGACGGTGGTCAAACGGCGAGTTCAGCAAGGAGGAGTTCAAGGAGAAATGGGATGTCGTTGACTCGCTGTCATCAAGGAGCATAATAGTAAGGAAGGAGTTCAACAATGATGGCAGACAGGTTGCCAATGCTGTGGTATATGTCAGTGGCATGGGACATTACGAGATGAGTATCAACGGTCAGAAGATTGGCGACAGTGAGTTTGCACCTGTGTGGAGCGAGTACGACAAGACGGTATATTACAACACTTACGATGTTACGCAGATTTTGGTTTCCGGCGGCAATGCTGTCAGTGTGTTGCTCGGCAACGGCTTTTTCAATGTCCAGCGACTTGGGCATTACGGAAAACTACAGACGAGTTTCGGTGCGCCCCAGCTGTTGCTACGTATGGAGATAAGCTATATGGATGGCAGCAGTAAGACGATTGTCAGCGACACCGACTGGAAATATGCTCTTAGTCCTGTTACCTACAACAGCATCTACGGTGGTGAGTCATACGATGCGCGATTATATCAGGAAGGTTATGACAACGCCGGTTTTGATGACAGCAGATGGTTTCCTGTTGTCGAGGTGGAGGGACCTTCCGGCATTCTGACGCCGCAGACCGTACAGCCCGTGAAAATAATGGAGCGTTTCGGTATCGTGTCAACAAGCAAAATACCTGCCGACTCGTTGGCTGCTGCCTCGGCAGCGACAAAACGCGACATCGACCCTTCGGCTTTCGTGGCTGACATGGGACAGAACCTCGCCGGTTTCCCTGAAATAACCGTCAAGGGCAAGCGTGGACAGAAAATAACGCTTGTCGTGGCGGAAAAACTGACCAAACAAGGGGCGTGCGACCAGCGACAGACAGGGCGGCAGCATTATTATGAATATACGCTGAGTGGTGATGGCATAGAGACATGGCATCCCCGTTTCTCTTATTATGGTTTCCGCTACATTCAGGTGGAAGGAGCAGTCCTCGAAGGGGAGCCGAACCCTGATGACCTTCCAGTGATAACCGACCTGCAAAGTTGTTTCGTTTACAACTCTGCCGACGAGGTTTCTTCTTTCGAGTGTTCCAACCCCTTGTTCACACAGACACACCGCCTGATAGAGCGTGCGGAGAGGAGCAATATGCAGAGCGTACTCACCGACTGCCCTCACCGTGAGAAACTCGGCTGGCTTGAACAAGACCACCTTTGCGGGCCAAGCCTGCTGTATAATTACGATATGACCTGCTATGTGCCGAAAGTTATCCGTGACATTACCGACACGCAGAAAGATGATGGCATGGTGCCGACTATAGCACCGCAATATGTGTCTTTCGGCAACCTGTTTGACGACTCACCTGAATGGGGCAGCACGCTGCTCATCCTTCCGTTCATGTATTATGAGCAGTATGGCGACAGCACTTTGATAACCCGCAACTACCCGGCAATGCGCAGTTATGTTGATTATCTCACATCCCGCTCGGAGAATGGCATTGTCAGTCATGGTCTTGGCGACTGGTACGACTA
>JAJPZD010000097.1 GCA_021204605.1 Prevotella sp. | reverse complement strand
GACGGTTGGGTTACGGGTCAGTTGCGTGAACTTGGCGCAAGATATGAGATTGCCTACGATGATGTGCCGCCGACTATTTCAGGCTTCGGCTTCTGGGGTGCGGACAGGTTGCGTATCGTGGCGAGTGATACAAAAAGTGGTCTCAATTCTTACTACGGCTATATCGATGATGAGTTTGTACTTTTTGAACCGCAGGAAAAATCAAACGCTCTTGTCTGCTTTCTCAAAGACTCGCCTATTAAGCGGACTGGAAGAATGCGCACTTTCAGGTTTGTCGCCATTGACAACCGCAACAACAAAAAAGAGTTTGTTACACAGTTTAAATATTAAAATTAATGGGGTTATAATTTTCTGTTATGAAATACTCTAAAACATAAATTTATATGAAAAAACTAATTGTTATATTAACTATTACTCTATTTATTCCATGCTTTTCTTTTTCCATAAATATAGAAAAGGAATATGTAAAATTGATACAGGAATATGATATAGATTCTTTGGCAAAAACAGCAGATAATGTTAACGAATTTTGGAATATTGTTGTAACTAATAATCCGAGATTTGCATATCTTTTTAAAGCGTTAAATGATAGTACGCATTTTGCAAAGAAAGCATACAGAAAAGTTCATGAGAATGATGAAGAAATTGAATTATTTAAACAAAGTATTTCTTCTATTTCAGAATATAATGATGTATTAGATAAGTTACAAAAAGATTTAGGAGATTATGCAAAATTAAATATGTATGTAATTGATATGGGAGAAATTAATGCATCTGCAGATTACGAAGGGAATATGTTATTGGATAAAAATTTATTTGTTGATGATGATTTTACTTATGAAATGGTTCTTGGAATATGTGCTCATGAGACAGCTCATTATCTTTTGCAACATCAATTAGCAGCTGAATACAAAATTGCAAAGTATGATAGAAAAAATAAAATAATCGCGGGTGTTAGTGCAGGATTAGATTCTACATCAGCTATGGTTGCAGCTGTTATTGGAGGTGTTAAATCAGATGGACTTGAAGAACGTGTAGATAATTATATCGATAGTGCAATAAAAGATACAGAAAGATTTAAATACGAATATTCACGAGAGCAAGAAATTGAAGCTGATATCATTGCTTTTCGTTTTCTTGATTACATAGGTGTCGGAGGCGATAAATATATAGCGGCTTTGGAGGTATTAAAACGAAAAACTATAGAGTTTTCATCAGATAAAAGCGACCATCCTTCTACCCAATTTAGAATAAATATACTTAAATATATGCAAGCTCATCCTGAAATTGTTAGAAAAGCACCTAAATATATAATCCAACAAGATGCAAACAATGATGAGATAAATGCAGTAAAAAACAGATGAAAAAATGTCTGTCCAATACTGATAAAATTTATATACTGAATAATTTAGGATTTATGGATAAAAACTTTGAAATACGGAATAGTACAGCAGAGTTCTTGACCTTCATTATTGAAGGTCAAGAAGACGGCATACAAGTAGTATATAAAAATGATACTATTTGGGCGACGCAGAAAGCGATGGCAACATTGTTTGATGTGCATGTTCCTGCAATCAGTAAGCACTTGAAAAACATTTTTGAGAGTGGGGAACTTGACAAAACAACGACTGTTTCCAAAATGGAAACAGTCGTGAATAGAGGCTTTCGTGGGGAGTTAAAAGAAGACGTTGAATTCTACAATCTTGATGCAATTATCTCAGTTGGCTATCGCGTAAATTCTGTTCGTGCTACACAGTTTCGCCAATGGTGTACATACGTACTTCGTCAGTTTGCTATTCGCGGATATGTGATAGATAAGAAGCGAATGGAAAATGGCTCATTTATCGGTAAGGACTATTTTGAGTATTTACTTGCAGAAATCAGGGAGATAAGATTAAGTGAACGTCGGTTTTATCAGAAACTCACTGATATCTATGCTACAAGTATTGATTATAATCCGAATGCACCAACAACACGTGTTTTTTTCAGAAAGGTTCAGAATAAAATGCACTACGCAGTTCATGGCCACACTGCGGCTGAATTAATTGTAGATAGAGCAAATGCGGAACGTGAACATATGGGACTTACTAATTGGGAAAAAGCGCCTCAAGGAAAAATTTTAAAAACAGATGTGGTTATCGCAAAGAACTATCTGCGGGAGAATGAATTGGAAGCTATGGGCAGGATTGTTAATGCATTTTTAGATATCGCCGAGGATATGGCTAAACGACATATCCCCATGACAATGGAAGATTGGGCAAGACGAATTGATACATTTCTTGTTGTGACAGACCGTCGCATTTTGTCAGATGCTGGAAAGATTACGGCAGAATTTGCCAAAGAGTTTGCTGAAACAGAATTTGAGAAGTACAGAATTATACAAGATAAACTTTTTAAGTCCGACTTTGACTATTTTGACGATGAAAATATATTGCCTCTTGATTTTGACTCTAATAAAGAATAAAAAACATTTTATTGAATTGATAATTTTTTTAATATGAGAAAAATTTTATTGACAGTCATTGCGCTGATGGGTTATGCTTCATACGCATTGGCATGTACTAATTTTATTGTGGGAAAGAATGCCTCGGTTGACGGTTCTGTGATGTGCACATACAACGCCGATGACTATGGTATGTTCATAAACCTCTGTCATTATCCTGCGGGCAAGCACCAGAAAGGAGAGATGCGCCAGATATACGACTGGGACACTAAGGAATATCTTGGAGAGATACCTGAGGCAGAGGAGACATACAATGTGATAGGGAACATAAACGAGTATCAGGTCTCTATCGGAGAGACTACCTACGGCGGACGGGAGGAGATGGTTGACACAACGGCAACTGTTGACTATGGTTCGCTGATTTACATCGGTCTCCAGCGTTCAAAGACGGCACGAGAGGCGATAAAGGTGATGACTGAAATAGCTGAGACATACGGCTATTGCTCAGAGGGAGAGACATTCACTATCTGTGACCCTAATGAAGCTTGGATTATGGAGATGATGGGCAAGGGCCCTGGCGGTAAGGGGGCTGTATGGGTGGCTGTGCGTATTCCTGACAATGCCATTTGTGCCCATGCCAACCAAAGTAGGATCCGTACATTCAACCAGAAAGACAAGAAGAACGTGATGTTCTCAAAGGACTGTATCAA
>JAJPZD010000245.1 GCA_021204605.1 Prevotella sp. | reverse complement strand
TTACAGATTTGAGATAATACCATAAAAACGATAAAGATATGGATACTTTTTCAAGTAAATTTTCACTCGAAGGGAAAGTCGCACTCGTAACGGGGGCGGCTTACGGAATTGGCTTCGCCATCGCTGAGGCATTCGCAAAGGCCGGTGCGAAGATTGCTTTCAACTGTCGCGGACAGCATCACATGGACCAGGCAATTGCCGACTACAAGGCAAAGGGTATCGATGCAAAGGGCTACATCTGCGATGTCACCAAAGAAGATGAGGTAAAGAAGATGATCTGTGACATCGAGAACGACCTCGGCGTTGTTGACATCCTCGTCAACAATGCTGGTATCATCAAGAGAATTCCCATGACGGAAATGTCTGCTGATGAGTTCCGCCAGGTTGTTGACATCGACCTCAACGCTCCTTTCATCGTCTCTAAAGCAGTGATACCTGGCATGATAAAGAAAGGTCATGGCAAGATCATCAATATCTGCTCCATGATGAGTGAGCTCGGACGCGAGACGGTTTCTGCGTACGCTGCTGCCAAGGGTGGTCTGAAGATGCTTACACGTAACATCTGCTCAGAATATGGAGAGCACAACATCCAGTGCAACGGTATCGGACCTGGCTACATCGCTACTCCACAGACTGCTCCATTGCGTGAGCGCCAGGCCGACGGAAGCCGACACCCATTCGACAGTTTCATCATCGCCAAGACACCGGCTGCCCGCTGGGGCACTCCGGAGGACTTGATGGGACCTGCCGTTTTCCTCGCCTCTGATGCATCTGACTTCGTCAATGGGCACATACTCTATGTTGACGGTGGAATACTTGCTTACATCGGCAAACAACCATAAGTTTTAGTTATACATACTAACCCTTCCACTCCAAAATTACTGCCTTAATTTCGGCACAGTATTCACGGAGTGAAGGGTTAGAAAGGTTTTGTATGGAACAGAGACTCATTATATACAACACTCTAACGAGAACGAAACAGCGTTTCGAACCCCTTCACGCCCCCAACGTGGGTATGTATGTCTGCGGACCTACCGTCTATGGCGATCCTCACTTAGGCCATGCCCGCCCTGCAATCACGTTTGACATCTTGTTCCGTTACCTCAAACACATAGGATACAAAGTACGCTATGTAAGAAACATCACCGATGTGGGCCATTTGGAACATGATTCAGATGACGGGGACGACAAAATACAGAAGAAGGCACGCCTTGAGCAACTTGAGCCTATGGAGATAGCACAATACTATACCAACCGCTATCACGAGGCAATGGCTGCCCTCAATGTGCTGCCTCCAAGTATAGAGCCACACGCTACTGGGCATATCATAGAACAGGAGGAACTTGTCAGTGAGATTTTGAACAACGGTTACGCATACGAGAGTAACGGCAGTATCTACTTCGACACGGCAAAATACAACAAGGACCACCACTACGGCATTCTCTCGGGACGCAACTTAGAGGACGTGAAAGACGCAAGCAGACAACTTGATGGTGTGGGAGAAAAGCACAACCAGGCTGACTTCGCCCTCTGGAAGAAAGCACAACCGGAACATATCATGCGCTGGCCAAGCCCGTGGAGCGACGGTTTCCCTGGCTGGCATTGCGAGTGTACGGCGATGGGGCGCAAGTATTTAGGTGCCCATTTCGACATCCATGGAGGCGGCATGGACTTGATATTCCCTCACCATGAGTGCGAGATAGCGCAGGCGGTGGCTGCTCAGGGCGACCAGATGGTGAAATACTGGCTGCACAACAACATGATAACCATCAACGGGCAGAAGATGGGTAAGTCGTTGGGCAATTTCATCACCCTTGAGGAATTTTTCAATGGAAGTCATAAACTGCTTGAACAGGCATACTCACCTATGGCAATCCGTTTCTTCATCCTTTCGGCCCACTATCGTGGAACAGTCGATTTCTCCAACGAGGCACTTCAGGCAAGCGAAAAAGGATTGGAGCGTCTTATGAATGGATTGGCTGACATCAACCGCATACAACCATCTAAGACAAGCGATGAAAGTACAGCAAAACTTGTCAAGACATTGCGTCAGAAATGCTATGATGCCATGAACGATGACCTGCAGACGCCAACAGTAATCAGTAACCTTTTTGAGGCCTGCCGCCAAATCAACATCATCATCGACCATAAAGGCACGATAACGGCAGAGGATTTGCAGGAGCTGACCGCCACGATGCGCCTGTTCGCCTTCGACATTCTCGGTCTGAAAGAGGAGAAGGGCGGCAATAACAGTGCACGTGAGGAGGCATACGGCAAGGTGGTTGACATGGTGCTCGCACTCCGCGCAAAGGCAAAAGCGGAAAAAGACTGGGCAACAAGCGACCAGATACGCAACGCACTGAGCGAGGCTGGCTTTGAGGTCAAGGACACCAAAGATGGATGTGTCTGGAAACTGAATAAATGAGATAAAAAATGCAGCTTATAGCTGCATTTTTAATTATCACTAAGCTAACGTAAAATTCAGTTGCTTCTTCTCCAAGTTGGCACTTGCCACCTTTATCATTATCGGGTCACCAAGCTGGTATCTGTGGTGGGTGCGGCGACCTTTGAGACAATAGTTGCGCTCATCAAAGTCGTAATAGTCATCATCGAGGTCAAAAAGCGGCACCATACCCTCACAGTGGTTCTCGTCAATCTCACAGTAGATACCGTATGAAGTAAGACCACTTATATGAGCATTGTACACATTTCCTATCTTATCCTCCATAAATTCCACCATCTTATATTTTATTGAGTCACGCTCAGCATTCTGTGCCGTTACCTCCATGTCACTGGAATGTTCGCATTGCTCCTCGTAATACTCCTTGTTGCCACTGCGCCCGCCATTCTGGTAACGGGTCAAAAGACGGTGTACCATAGTGTCAGGATAACGGCGTATAGGACTGGTGAAATGGGTGTAATACTGAAACGCCAAACCGTAATGCCCAATGTTGTAAATACTGTACTTTGCCTTCATCATAGCACGCAGGGCGACATTCTCAATCACTTTCTGCTCGCTCTTTCCATCGCAACTGTCCATCAACTTGTTGAGACTTTTCGATATCTCACTCTTTGTGCCTTCGGTCTTAAGACGGTAGCCGAATTTCAAGACAAACTCACGCAATGTCTCCAACTTGGCAGGGTCAGGCTGGTCGTGAATCCGGTAAGGCAACGTCTTCGCCTTCTCCCCTTTCTTCACCTTGCCGATGCTCTCGGCGACACTCCTGTTGGCAAGAAGCATGAACTCCTCAACCAACTTATTGGCATCCTTAGCCTTCTTATAATAGCACCTTATCGGCTTCCCTTTCTCATCGATGTCAAACTGCAACTCCTCACGGTCGAATTTCACGGCACCGCCACGAAACCTTGCTGCCCTGAGCTTCTTGGCTATCCTGTCGAGAGTAACCAATTCCTTGCCATACTCTCCTTTGTAGCCCTCACTGCCAGGAGCCGGCGCAGGCTCACCAGTACCGTCAACAACTCCGTTCCGCTCCAATATCTCTTGTACCTCCTCGTATGCAAAGCGACGGTTGCTTTTTATCACAGTGTGCACCAATCTCCATTTCTTCACATTGCCATCCCCATCAATGTCAAAGACAGTACTATACGTGAGCTTTTCCTCATCGGGGCGCAGTGAGCATACAAAGTTACACAGGCGTTCCGGCAGCATCGGTATGGTGCGGTCAACAAGGTAAACACTTGTGGCACGCCGCTGCGCCTCCTTGTCGATAATAGAGCCTTCTGTGACATAATGCGACACATCAGCAATATGCACGCCCACCTCCCACAAATTCTTATCAAGCTCACGTATAGACAAGGCATCGTCAAAGTCTTTCGCATCTTTCGGGTCTATGGTGAATGTGGTAACATCACGGAAGTCCTCCCGCTCCTTGTAGTCTTGCTCCGTTATATCTCCCGTTATCTGGTTGGCAGCCTCCTCAACCTTCTGTGGATATTTATAGGGCAAACCGTATTGCGCAAGTATGGAGTGCATCTCGACATCATTGGTTCCTGACTTTCCAAGAACGTCTATCACCTCGCCAATGATATTCTTGTTCTCTTCCGAAGGCCATGTCTTTACCTTTACCACGGCTTTGTCTCCCGTCGCTCCTCCCTTGAGCTTGTTCTTCGGTATTATTATGTCGTGAGTGAAGATGTCGCCATCACAAATGAGGAAAGCAAAGGTCTTCTCCACACGCAACTTACCCACAAACGTGTCGTGCGCCCTTTCCAGAATGTCAGTCACCATCGCCTCCTTGATATGATTCACACGGCGAGCCATGTAAGTTACTCTCACCCTGTCGCCGGTAAGTGCGAAGAGTGAATTGCGCTCCGCCACGAATACCGGTTTGCCGCCATCATCAGGTATAAAACTGTTCTTGCCATTGGCCTTCCTGATAAACTTGCCTTCCTGCACCTGACCCTTCATATTCAACTTGTATGAGCTGTCGCTCACCTTGCTAAGAAAATCATCCCAAGCCATCTCCTCAATAGTCTCCACCGCCAACATCTTCGCCGGGTGCGTGTTGAGCTTGAGACTCTTGAAAATCTGCTTGAAACTGTATGTCTTGCCAGGATTGCGCATGAAGAAATCCTGCAACATAAGCATCATTTTCTTCTTGGTAAGATACTTGCCTGCTTTTTTTTCCCTTGCCATAATACCATCCTCCTTAAATCCCGTTTAGAAATGTTTTATACTTAAATATGTATTATTTGCGAAATTACGAAATATTTCCAACATTGCAATTAATTGCCGTGTTAATTTTAAGTTAAAGAAAATAACACACGTTTAATAACTTCTTTCTACCATTTATTTTAACTTGCCCAATGCTAATTAATGATAATTATCAATATAGAGATGATACATTTCCATTATTTTTACTAATTTTGCAAACAGTTAAATATAAAACAACAATTAAAAAATAGGATTATGTTAAACAAAAAAATTGAAGATGCGTTGAACGCACAGATTAACGCCGAGATGTGGTCGGCTTACTTGTATCTCTCTATGTCTGCTTACTGCCACCATATCGGTCAGCCAGGCATGGCATCATGGTACGAAGTACAGTTTCAGGAAGAGCAGGATCATGCCAAAATCCTGTTCAACTATATCAACTCCCGCGACGGCAGAGTAGAGCTCAAACCAATCGATGCTGTTCCGACAGAGTGGAAGTCAATCATCGACGTATTTGAGAAAACTCTTGAGCACGAGCAGAAAGTAACATCAATGATCAACAACCTCTATGCACTGACACACGAGTGCAACGACTTCGCTACACAGAGCATGTTGAAATGGTTTATCGACGAGCAAGTTGAGGAAGAGGAAAGTGCAAAGACAATCATCGACAATATCAAGATGATCAAGGACAATGGCTATGGCTTGTATATGCTTGACAAGGAGCTTGGCGCAAGAACCTACAAGAAAGCCTCACCGTTGACAAGCAATGAATAAGCACATAAATAAATTAGAGCAAAATCTTCAGTAATGACTGAATTTTTATTGTTAGAATTGATTGGGCGGGAGGGATAATTCCTTTCCGCCATTTCTTATCTTCTATAATTAAGGGGTAGTAGTCTCACTGAGAATCGAACTCAGATCTAATCTTTAGGAGAGATTTATTCTATCCATTGAACTATGAGACCATTAGCTACTGCAAAGGTAGGAAGATTAAGGGGTAAAACCAAATAAAATGTGAAAAAACACGTAAACGATTAAACTTTTTGCCGTTTGCTTAATCTTAATATCTGTATGAGTAGGATGATTATATTCTGCTTTCTTGTGTTGTGCTCCACAGTGTGCCATGCACAGGGAAGCGTAAAGGGAAAAGTGTTGGAGAAGCTCTCCGATGAAGCCATGCCGTATGTCAATGTCGTGGTATATAAGAAAAGCAGCACAAAACCGTATAAGAGTGGCATGACGGATGAGAAGGGAAACTTCCGCATCAGCGACATAACATACGGCAGCTACACAATGCAGTTGACATTCGTAGGCTACAAGACCATCACAAGAGAATTTTCCATTTCACAGGATAAGAAAAGCGTAAGTTTTAAGAACTTCTACCTTACGAGCGAGACACAGAGCCTTGACGAGGTTACGGTAACCGCCCAACGCCCTGCCATGCGCCTTGAGGTGGACCGTAAGTCGTTTGACGTGACACAGGACATCGTGAATGCCGGTGGTGCGGCATCAGACGTCCTCGACAATATCCCATCAGTAGAGGTTGACAACGACGGCAACATATCATTGAGAGGAAATACCAGCGTTGAGGTGTGGATCAACGGCAAGGCAAGCGGGCTGACCACCGACAACCGCGCCGAGATACTGCAGCAGTTGCCTGCCGAGAGTATAGACAGGATAGAGGTGATTGACAACCCATCGGCTAAATTCAGTGCCGAGGGCAGTGCCGGCATCATAAACATCGTGTTGAAAAAGAACCGCAAGGCAGGCTATTACGGGTCTGTCCAGGCTGGAGTGAGAACCAATGGTGGTGCAAATGCAAGCGGAAACATCAATTTCAACAAAGGTAAATTCGAGGCATACCTCAATGTTGGTTATCGTCACCGCAAGGACAATGGCGGTGCGGAAAGCTATCAAGAATATCTTAACACCAACGAATATCAGAAATACAAGACCGACAACAACAACATAGGCAACAACCTGTTCAGTCGTGCCGGTGTGACATATCATGCTACTGATAAGGATGAGATGACACTTAGTGGCATGGCGATGGTAGGCGGTCACAACAACGGGGGAAACACACCCTACCACTATGGCACTATAGGAGCAGAGGCAGACAGTTATCTGATGCTGCGACATACAAAATCCAGTAACGACATGAGGATGTTCTACGGAGAGTTCAACTACCGACATAATTTCACAGAGAAGCATTTCCTTGACTTCACTGTTGACTTCAACACGTGGCATGCCGATGAGGGCAATGTCTATCAGGACAGCACAACATATTACGATGGCATAACACCTACTGTTTATGACTACCAGTCGCGCCCCATGTATATGCGCAACCGCCGTTGGGAGGTAAAACTCGATTACGAAAACCCTATCACGGAGAACATACTGTTTCAAGCAGGCTATCAAGGTAATTTCAGCCGGGAGAACACCCCACAGGAGTCATACGTTGATGAGACATCATGGGAAGGGATAAACCAAGAGGAGGATGAGACATATTACAACCGTTTCATCTACAACATGGACCTGCATGCCCTCTATGCCACCGCGACACTGAAATTGGGCAAGTTCGGTGCAATGGCAGGACTGCGCGGCGAGTACTGGAAGGTGCACACCGAAAGCTATAGTTATGAGCAGGAGCACAACCCTGCGTTGCGTGACACGCCGTTTGACAAGGACTATTTCCAACTGTTCCCCAGCGTGTTTCTGTCGTACCAGATAACAAAGACGCAGCAGTTGCAACTCAACTACACCCGTCGTCTGCGCCGCCCGTGGGGAGGCCAGTTGAACAGTTTCAAGAACACAAGGGATGCCTCGATGATCAGTTTCGGTAACCCACAACTCACCCCTGAGTACAGCAATTCATTTTCTTTGAACTACCTGAAACAGTGGGAGCAGCACTCTTTGCTTTTAAGTGCGTATTACCGTCCTACTACCGATGTGATGCAGAAGGTGAACTACCAGAGTACTGCCGATGGACTGATGTATTCCACCAACATGAATGTGGCAAAGAGTGTCAGTTCTGGTTTAGAAATGGTACTCAAAAACCAGATATGCAAAATTCTCAACCTCACCACTACTGCAAACGCCTATTACTACAAGTTGGACGGTTTCTCAAAGGTCATAGAGGGACAGACGGTAACGGGAGATGGCAACAGCAGTTTTACGTGGAACGCACGTATGCAGGCCAGTTTCATGCTACCCTACGACATTTCCATACAGTTGACTGGCCGCTACCGTTCACGAGAGGTAATCACGCAGGGCTACCGCAAGGCTAATATCAGTGCTGATTTCGGACTTAGGAAGACATTCCTCAACAAGACCTGGACGCTCGCCATCAACTGCCGTGATCTGCTCAACACCCGCAAATTTGAGAATTTCACAAGCTCCGACACGTTCACCCGCCACCAGAAAAACTGGCGGAGCGGGCGCACGGTGAATTTCACGCTCACATATAGTTTCGGCAACACGAAAGCTAAAAAGACGAATAAAAAGAACAGTATGGATGATGACGAGCAAGACAGCTACAGTGGAGAAGAAGGGATCTGATCTCCATAAAGCATAAACCAGTAAGACATAATAAAGCCCCGGAAATCATCAGAACATTCGGGCTTTATTGTTAGTAATTTCAGATCACCTGACTGCCGCTCCTTATCTCTTTCTCAGGAGAAACGATGCTCAGTGTGCCGTCGGCATCCTCCGCAGTGAGGACCATTCCCTGACTCTCTATGCCCTTCAGCTTACGTGGAGCAAGGTTGGCGACAAAACAGATACGCTTGCCGACAAGCTGTTCCGGCTGGTAGCTCTTTGCAATGCCGCTTACTATCGTGCGGTCGGTGCCACTGCCATCATCAATAGTTAGTTTGAGCAGTTTATCTGCCTTCTTCACTTTTTCACAAGCCTTAACGACACCCACACGGATGTCAATCTTCTCAAAGTCCTCGAAAGGTATCGTCTGCTTTATCTCCTTAGCCGTGAATGTTGCCGCCTCGTTGGCTTTCTTTGTCTCCTCCAACTTTTGCAACTGGAAGTCAATCACACTGTCGTCGATCTTCTCAAACAGCAGTTCCGGCTCAGCAAGCTGATGACCAGGGGTGAGAAGATCGGTAGAACCAAGATTATTCCAGTCGAAAGTGTCGATGTTGAGCATCTTGCGGAGACGCAGACTACTGAACGGCAGGAAGGGCTCAAAGGCTATCGAGAGGTTGGCAACAAGCTGCAGGGATATGTTGAGAATTGTCTCCACACGTTTCATGTCGGTCTTTGCCACCTTCCACGGCTCACAGTCGGCGATATATTTGTTGCCGATACGGGCGAGGTTCATAGCCTCTTTCAACGCCTCACGGAACTTGAAAACATCCAAACAGCCCTCTACCTTTTTCTTCACATCCTTGAACTCATCGAGTGTCTGACGGTCGATGTCGATCAGTTCACCGCATGCCGGCACCACACCATTCCAATATTTCTTCGTCAGTTGCAGCGCACGGTTAACGAAATTGCCGTAAACGCCCACCAGCTCACTGTTGTTGCGCTCCTGGAAATCCTTCCACATGAAATTGTTGTCCTTAGTCTCCGGGGCATTGGCGGTAAGCACATAGCGCAGCACATCTTGCTTGTTGGGGAACTCTTCAAGGTATTCATGCAGCCACACAGCCCAATTATGTGAAGTGGAGATCTTGTCGTTCTCAAGGTTAAGAAACTCATTCGCAGGCACGTTCTCAGGCAGGATATAACCGCCATGGGCCTTCAGCATCACCGGGAACACGATGCAATGGAACACTATATTATCCTTTCCGATGAAATGGATAAGACGAGTCTCCGGGTCTTTCCACCACTTCTCCCAACTGTCGGGCAACAGTTCCTTTGTATTGGAGATATACCCTATCGGAGCATCAAACCACACATAAAGCACTTTTCCCTCCGCTCCCTCAACAGGAACAGGAATACCCCAGTCGAGGTCGCGTGTCATGGCACGTGGCTGGAGGTCAAGGTCGAGCCAGCTCTTGCACTGCCCATATACATTTGACCGCCACTCCTTATGACCTTCGAGGATCCATTTCTTCAGCCAGTCCTGATACTCATTGAGGGGCAGATACCAGTTTTTGGTTTCTTTCATCACTGGTTTCGAACCACTTATAGCACTCTTCGGGTTAATCAGTTCCGTAGGGTCAAGGTCAGAGCCGCACTTCTCGCACTGGTCGCCGTATGCATTCAGGTTGTGGCAGTGAGGACACTCGCCCGTGATATAGCGGTCGGCAAGGAACTGGTGTGCCTCCTCGTCGTAATACTGTGTGGAGGTTTTCTCAATCAACTTACCCTCTTTATAAAGCTTGGCAAAGAAATCGGAAGCCATCTTATGGTGTATCTCGGACGTGGTACGACTGTAGATGTCGAAAGATATGCCGAAGTCAGCGAAACTTTTCTTTATCATCTCGTGGTTGCGGTCAACCACCTGCTGCGGCGTAATGCCCTCCTTGCGCGCCCTGATAGTGATAGGCACTCCATGCTCATCACTGCCACAGATAAATATCACATCTTGCTTCTTCAGACGAAGATACCGCACGTATATGTCTGCCGGCACGTAAACGCCGGCAAGGTGCCCTATATGCACACCGCCGTTGGCGTATGGCAGGGCGGCGGTTACAGTAGTACGCTTATATTCTTTCTTTTCCATCTCTATTGTCATTTTTTATTTACGTGCAAAACTAATAAAAAAATTCCATTCATTGATTTACATAATGGTATTTTTCTGATTTTCAATCTTCTTTATTGTGTCACAAACACTCGCCAGCTCCCTTCTTTTTCGCCTCGCTCCACATACTTTTTTGAAATCAGCTGATCCAACAGTTTCTGTATAGCCGTCACACTGATACCAGTTTCCTCTTTCATATCCGCAAGCGTCAATGTAGGTTGTGTCCGCATAGCGTTAATTATTTTCGTATAATTTGGTGTCCGGAAAGTAATCCGTTCTCCATCATACCACCACACATTATCATTCCTCTCGCTCACAAATAGCACTTCATTATACACTTCTGTAGCCACCAATTCATTGAAATATTTCAAGAAAGGACTGATATCCTTGATTTCCGCATGGGCGCCATCACTTGGTATAGGACCTACTTCGAGATCCGTCTGATGTAAAGCTTCAAGATATTCACTCTTTTTGCGACTACGGACAACAATCATCGGATAGTCGTGGCGAGTTAGGATATAATTCACCAACAGCCGGGCAATTCGCCCATTGCCATCCTCGAAAGGATGAATTCGTATATAACGGTAGTGAAACAGTGCAGCCAATTCTACAGGTGAGAGTTTTCCTTCTTGTTCTGCTGTATTATACCAATCCACCAAATCTCCCATCAGTCCGGGCGTCTCCTCTGGTGAGGCATATTCGAATCTTTCTCCATATCGTGTAATTACACTATTGGTTCGTGTCTTATACTGTCCGGCATGAATCATGTAACTGGTATGTAAACCACCTGGCAAATTACGATATACTGTGTAATCCTCTCGTAGAATGGTCTTGTGCAATGTACGGATAAAATTCTGTGTCAAAGGCATTCCCTTCACAGTCGCTTCTTCTGTCATCATCCGTAAACCTACGTTACTTGCGGTCATTTCCTGTACATCACGCACGTCAGCCTCCCCTATCACCTTGCCGAAAAGTAACAATATTTCTGTCTGTCCGTATGTTAATGTATTTCCCTCAATGTGGTTACTGTTGTAGTTGAAATCCACAGTAAAACGACGGCTAAGCCTTTCTCTATCTCTTGCTGACAGTGGCTGCAAATTCTGCCAAGCAACTAAGGCTTTCTTTAAATTAAGATATTTCATACGGATTTATTTTATTACCAACGATGCAAAGATAATAAAAGTTCTCAAAAAGGTTGTAAGTGTACAACCTTTTTTGAATAATTTCTTAATTTCGGAGCAACCTTAGACTCAAATTAGAAGTGCGATACCAAGAAAAACTTAACTTTTTCTTGCTAAATATAGAATCTTCAAAAATAATTCGTGATGTTGCGCTTATTAGTTGATTTCAGATAGAATAAAGAGTACATTTTTGTTAAAAAGCCTTTTGATTTTTTGCAGATGTCAAGAAAATTTGCGAATATTGCATATCCATTTGATATAATAATTCTGTTAGCGAGGGAGAAGCCGCCAAATATGAAAATAGACATAAAAACACTTATCGGAGAAGCGACAGCATACGATAAAAAGGAAATGCTGGAGCGAAACAAACCAAAAAGTTGGCTTAAGAGTGTTTCTGCCTTTGCCAATGGCAACGGTGGTTTTCTCTTATTTGGTATCACGGATGATGATAACGTGGTGGGGCTTGATAATGCCGAGAAAGATGCCGATTTTATCAGTGAGGCTATTAAGGCTAAACTTGACCCTGTACCAGTTGTAAATTTAGAGTTTAAGAACGACGGGGATAAGAAAACCATCGTGTTATATGTTAATTCAGGGCAAGAGACACCATATTATTATATTGGTGACAAGCAACGTTTGGCGTATGTGCGAATAGGAAACGAATCTGTTGTAGCAGACAGAATCCAACTGAAAAGTCTTGTAATGAAAGGCGCAGGCAACACATACGATAGTATGCCTTCGTCATATAAATTGAGTGATATGGCATTCACCAAACTCCGATCTATACACTACAAACGTTTACAACGTTCTTTCGAGGAAAGCGAGTTTACGTCTTGGGGAATAATCGATGAGAATGGGAAATTGACTAATGCAGGAGCTTTGTTGGCAGATGAATCCCCAATGAGACAGTCGCGTATTTTCTGTACCCGTTGGAATGGGTTGACTATGACAAATGGGTTGAATGAGGCTGTTGATGATATCGAATTGGAAGGGTGTGTAATAACACAGTTGCAAGAGGCGGTATCTTTTGTTAGGAACAATTCTCACAAGAAATGGTGGAAAGAGAATGACCATCGTGAGGAATTGCCAGATTATCCAGAACGTGCCGTAACTGAGATAATAAACAACGCAATTATCCATCGAGATTACATGCAAATGGGCAGTGAGGTGCATATTGATATGTATGATAATCGTTTAGAAGTGTATTCGCCAGGTGGTATGGTTGACGGGAAATTAATCCAGCAACTTGACCCTCTTACAGTACCTTCTAAAAGGCGTAATCCGTTGCTTGCTGACTTTTTCAACCGTTTAGGACTTATGGAACGGCGTGGAAGTGGCATGAAGAAAATCATTGCTGCTTATAGGCAATACGAGCATTTGGTAGGTTATCGTGCGCCAGAGTTCAATTCCAATACAACAGAATTTCGTGCAATACTATGGAATCTTAATTATGATAGCGAGAAAGGTGAGATAGTTGCAGATTCAGAACCCATGAATAAAGAGTTTCTGAAAGCAAGCAGGCAGATTTATAAGTTAATATCTGACAATCCACATATTAAAGTTGTACAGATATCAGAAGCTATACGTATGTCTCTACGCCAAACACACAATTATATGAAACAACTGCAAGAAATGCAGAAAATAGCTCGTGTAGGTGGACGTAAAACGGGACAATGGGAAATCATTGATAAGGATTATACCGAGTTCTTTGATAGAATATAAAAATGTTTTTATATTCGTAAGCATGCGGTGAAGTACGTTATGCGATAAAAGTCAAAAAGTCCCGAA
>JAJPZD010000256.1 GCA_021204605.1 Prevotella sp. | reverse complement strand
GCACCTCTGTAAAGCCCTCCGCAAGGATAATGTTCTTGCCATAGATATGCGCACCACTCACCGCATCCAACATATCATTCGGCTTGTCATGAGTAGGACTGTTGAGCCAGAACTCACCCATGGGATAGTCGGCATGCTGATAATGGAGCAGACCATCGCTGACCATTGTCGGCGCAACACACTCCGTGGTGAGTTTGCAGCCGTATTTCCTTGCAAGTTTCTCCACCTCATCGAAAAACACATCATTCACCAATTCAGCAATAGTCTGGCGCACGTCACGAAGCACCTGCTCCGACTTCTCCGATGTCTGCAAAGGCACACCGGCAAAGACAGGCAACCAAGGCAGGAGGTCATAACCCCTGCGCTGCCGGAACTCGTCAGCGAAGTTGTCACTCCAATTCTGACTGCCACACTCCCAACTGTCAACATGAAGACGGGTGAGTACACGCTTTGCCACATCCTTTGGCGCATGATTGTAGATAGCCTCCCACCAGTTGGCAAACTGCTTATCTATTATCTCACGGGAGAACTTGCTACATTCCAATCCCCTCGCGCCACCGCCAGTGGCGTTGGTATGCCCTGTTGAGGTATGCCCCATGCGTAGAATATGCCAATTGCCTTTCGGGAGTTTTATGCTAAACGCCTTGTTTTGCTCCTTAGAAGCGAGAAAAGGCTCCGTAAGGTTGATTACCTTATCCATATCAACACACTCACTGTCAGAAACGCCGAAATATTTGGAGACACGCCAGACAACACCCGACTTCCCCTCGTAGCCATCGATTATAGGTTCAGAGCCAAGAACTATGTCGCCTACTTTCAGGTTAGGCTTCCACTTCGCCGCATCCATGTCTTCAGAGCCAGGGTCGCTGCCTTCGGGCGACCAATGAAACTTGAAATATTTTGCCGTAGTAGCAGGAACGGCGTATGTAGCGTAAGCATCCGTGTTCTGCCAACCCTGACGGGCAGGCGATATTTCCTTTATGAAAGTATAATCAACACCATTGTCAGAAGCATAAACTTTATAGCGGTGAGCCTGATAGTTGTTTCCGCCAGTGATTATCTTCACGCTGCGCAAAGTGAACGGTTTTTCATAACTGAACACTATATCGCAAGGCTCAGAAGAACTGAGAGGAAAGTCAACAGATGAAAACGGTTTGCTGTCATCTGCATATTCCGCAGGATAGGCATACACTGCGATATCCTCATAATAACCGTCGTATGATGCTGGTTGAGGCAAGGAGAGCAACTGCTTTCCTCCATTCACGATAGTATCGCTCCAAACCACTTTCTGCATGGACTCCGCCGGAGTTATCCAGGGGCCGCCAGCCAAGGCAAAACCATCGCAGAAATGGATGCCCATCTGCAAACCTAAGCTGTCTGCCGTGGAGAACACCGTATCCATGCGCTTCCACCATTCAGAAGAAAGCTGTCGGGAAGTGCCGGCATAGTCCTTGCCATCATCAATATCCTTGATAGGCATAAGGAAGAAACCCGCAATACCGGCATCGTGCATGGCGTTGAGGTCTGCTTTTATGCCCTCATCGGTAACACAGCCATACATCCAATACCAGAAATTCCACGGTTTGGCATCAAGCGAGGGCGATTTGAAACTGTCGTACCATGTCGGCGAGACGGTTGCGGCGGTTTGGCAATAGGTAACGGCGCAAAGAGCGCAGAATATTATGAGCGAAAATATTTTTTTCATCGGTATATCATTGATATAAAATAATTTACGTTAATCGTCCGCACACATTGCAAATATTATTCAAAATGCAGAGAAACCTCCCCAGTGTAGCTGCCATTTGCCCATACAGGTTGGGCGGAAGGTCCATTGAGGTCGGTGGTGTTCACCTTATTGCGTACAGCAGGGATAACCTGCATAACGCTGATACCCGTTTCAGGCAAAGTATAAAGCAACTGGTCGCGCCCGTCACGAGGCTGATAGACACCAATATACTCCTTGTCAGAAGACGGCTCAATTGTTATCGTGCCGACAGAAGTGTTTAGTTTCATCCACTGAACACCGGCAAAATAACCTTTGAACTCAGGGTAGGTGAAACTCTCCCCTGGTATCGGGTCGTTGTAGTCGTTGCCCCAGATACCCAACTGCGGTCCATGCAGACGGTTTTGCCAAACACGATAAGGACCGTTACCGAGCCATTGCTTACTCTTTACACTGTTTTCAGGAAGGCTGAACATCACACCCATAAGGTCAACGACACCGTTGAAATTGTAGGTGTAAACAAGGCGTGCGCCACCGTCGGAAGCGATATGCCACTCCACCTTATCCAACGAACCTAAGCGGTATGTTGCGGTAACGATGATAGAATCATTCTCACCGTTCTCATTGACATCAAGAGATACAAACTTACCTTGGTCTGCATACTCCGTGTATGTGGTCTTTTTCTTCTCCGCCTCTGGGTCATCATGGTTATAAAACTGGTCAAAGGAGCGGTCAGAACGGCGGTAGGCGAAGAACTTAGGACCGCCCTCAAAATTATAATCTCCCTTGCCGGTCTTCACACCCGTGAGCGTACCATCAGTCTTTGAGAACGAATAAACAACATCCCCTGCCTTGACAGTATAGTCGTTATAAACCGGTTTACTGCCTTTCAACGCAACAGTATAAAGTTTTGCAGAATCTTTCAATTTGAAAACCCAAGTAAACAGCTCCTCACCATATTGGTCAGTTGCCGTTATTTTGAGAGCATCCGCATCAGCAGGAGCGGCAGCGATAGAGAGCGAACCTTTCGAATCAGGCGCAATGTCGCAGCCATTCACCGTTCCGCTTTTCACCACTTTCGTATCAGAACCTTCAAATCTAAGGTAAGAATAATCAAAAGTACATTTGTCGAGGGAGAGGAAATTATATCTGTTCTCCACATTGAGAGTACCGTTGAAATCATCTGGCATATCAATCTGTACCGGACACCACACTTGTTTTACGGTGTAGTAACTGCCCTCCTTCTCATGGTGAGGGCCAACAATACCGTCGCATGCATAGTTGCCCACATTGTCAATCATGCCATTCATATCAGTCCTTACAACCCCCTCATCAGCATACGCCCAAATAAAGCCGCCGGCACAGCGAGGCCATGAGCGCATAAGTTGCCAATAGTCATACAAACCGGCACCAGCACCACCGTCGTACAGCGCATGGAGGAACTCCGTAGGCATGAAGATCTCTGGCTTGCGCATATACTCCTCACTCTCGCCGTAGGAACGGTAGTGCATCGTTTCGTAACCACTGAAATTACCCTGTGGATGAAGAACAGGACGTTTCTGGATATCCCACTTATGGAACTCGCCATCTAATTCAGTATTCCAACCTTGCTCGTTGCCGTTGCTCCACCAGATTATGCAAGGATGATTGACATCACGGGTAACCATCTCCTTGATGAGCTTCTGACCGTTGATAGTCTCATGATGACCGTGCCAGCCACTAAGCTCACTCATCACATAAAGGCCTAAGCTGTCGCATGCATCATAAAACTCAGGGTCAGCGGGATAGTGAGACAGGCGCACGGCGTTCATGTTCATGCTCTTGAGAAGCCTCACGTCAGCTATGTTCTTCTCCTTGCTCAATGTCCTTCCCGTCTCAGGCCAGAAGCTATGACGGTTGGCACCACGGATATTCACCTTCTTGCCATTAATGTACAGGCCGTCGCCCTGCCGGGTCTCTATCGTGCGGAAACCAAACTTATCCCTCTCGATATGGAGAATCTTACCACTATTATCAATCAAAGAGAACTCCACCTGATAGCGGATGGGAGTCTCAGCAGTCCACAGTTTCGGACTGTTGACGTTGAAACTGACATCAGCATGGTCGCTGCCAGACCTAATATCCGTGGTATTCTCCGCCACCTTCATGCCGTCCATATCACTGATTAGCGTGCGCACCTTAGCCCCATCAAGGGAGTGGTTGACGAGGACGTAAGCATTAAAAGTGCCGTCAGCCGTAGCATTTATCGCAGTGCGCTCTATGTTGATTGCCGGTTTGCAGACGATAAACACAGGGCGGAAGATACCACCGAAATTCCAATAGTCAGCCCTCCGCTCCGCAAGGTTGACGCCCTCGTTGGTACTCTCCTTGCTCACGGTAACCTCCAAAAGGTTTGTCTGCTTGCCGAAATACACACGGTCGGTAACGTCGTAGGTGATACGATAGAATGCCCCCTGATGAACCGAGCCCGCTTTCCGCTTGTTGATCATCACCTCCGTATCAGTCATGGAAGCCTCAAAAACAAGGTCGATATGGTGGTTTCGCCACTCCTCCGGGAGAGAGAACTCATATTTGTACATGCCCTTCTCGTCGGCGATACCGTCAGGGAACGCCTTGCCATAGAATTTCATGCCATATTGGTAAGTGCCGAAACCCTGCAATTCCCAACACGAGGGAACACCGATTTTCGTCCAAGTGCCCGAATTGTTGCCACCGGTACAATAGAAATCCCACTGTACCATATCATCACAGCCATGCCCACTGAGGTACTGACGTTGTGTGTAAACATCATCTTGTGCATACAATATGCTTGCCACAAACATCAATAATAATGCCAAAAATATCTGTTTCTTCATAATAATGGATTTTTCATTTATTGTAAAGGATAACGAGTTTTTTCATTTACCCGACTATTTATTTTTTGTGAACCTAAGGTGCAACTGATGTTGTTGCTGCGGAATGGTATATTTGGTGAGAACACCAGGGCCACAACTGCTGTTGCCCAAGCCTAAAACGGCAGCATCGATATTGAGATAAACATTATCCTCAACGGTGAGATCACAGTCGTGCTTCGTGTTATACAACTGATTAACAGAATAAGGAAGAACAGAGAACGAGAATGGAGTGCCTCCCTCAGCAGTTATCGTATAAGCAACATTTCCGTTGACATCTCTTAGAGTTATCTCTGCAACCTGCTCATGGTTGCCACTGTCCTGCGGACGGGCATAATGAACGTACTGCTCAGCGACACTGCCGCTCCAACGATTTATCGAGGCAGCCTCCAAACGGTCAGGATAACTGTCCAAAGGACCCATGCCATACCAAGAAACATTAGTGATTGTTTGCGGCAGCACAAAGGTATTGCCCACGCATGGCAGAGGAGGCAGTTCACCTTCAGGCGAGTAAATTGCAGTGAAATCAACATTACCGTCAGCATCCATAGTATAAGTATAATCAGTTTTAATTGAGCCGTTGGCACATCTGCTTTCGGTAGAGACAGTAACTGTAACAGTACCGTCAGCGTTCACCGTGGAAGTCAGGGGTTTTGTGATGACGATATTAGCAGTATCAAGTTGTTGGCTTTTCCAGTCCTTTGCTATCCAATTCCCGAACCCGAGGTCATTGTCTGTTGGGGCGCGGAAGAAATGAGGACGCACCATGTCAAACCACCTTTCGGCAGTCTCTACATCTGTCTGTTTACCTGTTTTCAATGCCTTTGCCCTGAAAGCAGAGGAGAGTCGGTCGTTAATAGCAAACTGTTCTTTGGCAATCTCGAAGCCCTCATCAGCCCATGGCGCTGCATTTGCCAACACGACAGACACGTTCAGACGGACATCAGCATCATTGTCATATTTCAGTTCAGGAAGAGTGAAATCATTCAGTTCGCCCTTCTTCGTAACCTTTCCATTTTCGGTCAGTTCGAATAATAAACAGCAGTTGTCAAGAGAGAAATACTCATCTAATTTAACCACATTTACCTTGTTGCCATCGAGTGTCAGTTTAACAGGCGCATAGACAGCTTTCACCTCATAGTATTTTGGGGTCGGCTCACAGTCAGACGTAACGATACCCTTGATGCAGAACGCACCGAGGTTGGGCGAGTCGCCGAAGTCACCACCGTAAGCCACCATAGTCTTGCCATCATCACGCACCTTGTAGATGCCCTCGTCGGCCCATTCCCAGATAAAACCGCCTAACATACGAGGATTACTGTAAATCTCATCCCAATACTCCCTGAAGTTACCGAGAGCGTTACCCATGGCGTGGGCATACTCACTCGTAAGCACAGGACGGTTATCATTAGTTTTCTGCGCTATACCGAGCAGACGTTCCCAGCGGGCATTCTCGGGCCGCTCCATATTATTGTCAGCAACACCAGGGTTGAGATAGTCGTCCATGACACGAGGATAAAACCTGCTAATTACATCAACAGCTAAAGGGTCTTTGTTGTCATCCCCCTGCGCACCCTCATAATGCACGAAGCGGGTAGGGTCGTACTCATGAATCCACGCACTTGTAGCGGCGAAGTTCGCACCCCAGCCCGACTCGTTGCCGAGAGACCAGAACACCACGCACGGATGGTTGCGGTCGCGTATCACTAAACGTTGTGTCCTGTCCAAGAAAGCAGCCGCCCAAGAAGGGTCGTTAGCAAGTTGTCCACGCAAACCATGTTCCTCAATGTCAGCCTCATCCATAATGTAGATACCATACTCATCACACAGTTCATACCACCGTGGCGTATTGGGATAATGACAGGTGCGCACAGCATTGATATTACACTGTTTCAGCAGTTTTATCTCTTTCAACATTCGTTCCTCCGTCATCACCTTGCCGTTGAGCGGGTCCATCTCATGGCGGTTGACACCACGGAAGCGCACCTGTTTGCCGTTGACGAGGAACATACCATCTTTTATTTCCAATTTCCTGAACCCTACTTTTGTGTCAGCACGCTCAACGACATTGCCGAGAGAGTCAACCAATGACAGTTGCAAAGTATAGAGATAAGGAGTTTCAGCAGTCCACTTATGCGGAGACTTAATATCCGCTTTCAGCCAGCCCCAGGCAGGGTAGCCGCGCTGCGGATTACGGGCGTTCATAATCTTCGCCTTATGGTCGATATTGAGCACAGGCACAGCATCCTGCCAGAGGGCAGTGTCGAGCACGGCCTTGCCGTCAGCATCAAACAGTTGCGCCTCAATGCTAAACCCCTCACCACGCTGTTTCCCTGTAACGCTTAGTTTAGGGTCGATGATGAGAGTGGCGTTGTCATAGTTGTCATCAAGTTCCGTTCTCACTCCGAAGTCAGCGATACGGATGTCAGGCGTGGCATAGAGATACACGCTCCTATGAATGCCGGCAATGCGCCACATATCCTGGTCCTCAAGATACGTGCCATCAGAATATTTCAGTACCTTGAGGGAGACTTGATTTTCCCCACTGTGAAGGTATGGTGTAAGACGGAACTCCGCCGGTTCCATAGCGCCCTGCGAATAACCCACCTCCTCACCGTTGACATAGACATAGAAAGCACTTGACACCGAGCCGAAGTGAATGAACACCTCCTTGCCGTTCCAATCAGAAGGGAGTGTGAAAGAGCGCCGGTAGCAACCAGTAGGATTTCTCTCGATGTAAGTAGTGTAAGTACTTCGCGGTTCGTCCATAACGAAAGGCGGATTTATTTTGAAGGTATAACCAGAACTGCTGTAAATAGGCGTGCCGTAACCGTTCATCTCCCAGTCGCCTGGCACGTCAAAGGTTGTCCAGGCACTGTCATCAAAGTCAGTTTTGTAGAACTCTGCAGGTTGTTCATCAGGCGTTTTTGTCCAGTTGAATTTCCACTTACCGTCGAGCGACAGAGTCATGTCGCCTGGAGTATTGAGATACGGAACAAACGTCGCCCTTGCCTGTTCACGGTTTTTAGAGAGGACATACTGGTTTTCCCAGTCATGTCCCTGCGCCGTTGCAAAAAGGGAGCAAGATATGAATATGTTTATAAACAATATTTTCCTCATCGTTCAGATGTTATCAAGTTGTTATTCTATCGTCAGTTGGTCGAAGATCATCTTGTCGATACCCTCGCCGGAGAGCGTTACTATGTAGTTGCCGGCATTAGTCTGTGAGCCGGTAGTGATACTCGTGTTCCTGCGTTTGGTGATCTTCTCAGGAGTCTTAACGAAAGTGATGTCATCCTCCTTGTAAACGACACCGTTGGCATCAGATATTGTAACGTGGAACACCCTTTCCTTTTCCGGGTTATAGTAGCGGAAACGCAGGGCATAGACCTTAGCCACCCCGACATTGTATTTCCAGGTCATAACACCCTTTGAGAGTGAGCCGTCAACCGTTATCGAGTTGTCGCTACGGGGCGGCAACAGGCTGTCAGGCGTATGCGTGAGGATGTCATTGTCGAAAATCTCCCACATATTTTTATCTTCAGGAATGACATTATCTGCCGCCACGTCAATACCGTCAGCCTCACCATTATTGTTTTCAGTAGCAATGGCAATGGCAGAGATTATAGCCTGTCCAGCGTTGACTTTCGGGAAGTTGATTTTTATAATGTTACTATTATTATGCACATTCAATACACGCTTATACGGCTTTCCATAACGTGCCTGAGCCCAGAGGTCAAGGTCTTTGATATAGACACTGTCGTTGACAGCCACGTCAAACAGGCGCAAGCCCTCATAATCCGTTGTCTCACTCTCACCGATGCCATACCACGGTTCAATGAAATAGAGTTCTACACGGTAGTCGCCTGGCTTTGCGGGGAACGAGAACGAGAGCGCATGCCTTCCGAAACGAGATGTGCGGAACAGAGGCGAGGCAAGCAGATGATTGTTGCACGTCTGGGAAGTCTGATAAGGACTTACCTCATCAGGGAACTTATTTCCCCATGACTTAGACCATTGCGTATTGTCCTGCAACCAAGTGTTACCGAAAGAATCAACGTATTCATCACCGCCACAGTTGAGGTTGTAAAGATATTTATATCCTTTCTCAGGTTTCAGAATGTCCTCATCCCAATCCTTATATCCTTCAAGAGCCATAGAGTGAGATGCCACCTCAACGCCGTTATGATAAGCCGTTGCAGTGAGAACATCACCATTCAATTTCACGCTATACCATTTAAAGAGAGATGAATCAGGAGATTTCTTTTTTGTCTCCGCCCAGTCACCGCAGGAGAGGCGCACCTCCTCACAGTTGCTGTACACCCTGACACTGTCCTGCTGGATGCCAGGCACGATATACACCACTGGTTCCCTGTCGGCAGAGATATGGCGCGACTTGTACAGATAAAAAGCATCAGTAGGTTGTTCCCAAGCCGTGAAGATACCCTTGTAGTTGAACGGGCCCACCTTGTCGATGCGCCTCAGAGCCTCGTCTGGCTGACTGCGTCCGGGGTTGTCATGGCTCTGTAAAGGCCAGAGGAACTGACCGCAGACACTATCGTGAACACTTTCAGCAAGTTGCATTTTGCGTTCAAGAATGTCGCACTGATTTTCTTCAGTATAATCCAAGCCAGTATGGTTGCCGAAAGTGCGCCAGGCACCATACTCACCGTTTAGCAGTTGGTCAGTCTGTTTCAGTTCATTACCATAATTCTCCAAGTTGCCGCCATACGTACCACTCCAGTTCTGCACCACGTTCCAGTCGGTTCCCTCACCACCGTTGCAAGTAGTGATAAGCCTCATCGTGCCACACGTAGGGTCAAGCTGTCGGATAATGTCGGAACACTCTTTGGCAAAGTCAGCCGGAAGCGTACTCTCGTTCTGCAAGCCCCATAGCATTAAGGAAGGCGAATTACGCCGCTCCTTCACCCACTGCACGAGGTGTCGCTTGAAACTCTCGCGGAACTGTGGGGTGTCGTACCAGATATGGGCGGAGAACTGTGTCCACCAGAGTATTCCCACTTTGTCGAGCAATTCGTTGTAATGCAAGTTATGCGGCTGATGCGCATCCCTGAAAGCGTTGAAACCGGCATTTTTCACCTCCTTGATACGGGCATCAATCTGTTTGTCAGAGAACGCATGACTCTGTCCCAACAGGTGCTCATACTCGCAGACACCGTTGATATACACAGGTGTTCCGTTGAGAAGGAAACGGTTGTCGCCGTTGTTTCGGCTTAGAGGGAAAGACAAAGACCTTATGCCAAAGGGCGTGAGACAATCATCCGTCGCCTTACCGTCGCGCTTTATGATACTGCTCAACTGATACAGATATGGGTCATCGGTACTCCACAGGTGAGGGTCATTTATTGACGTAGCCTGACGTATCGTCTTAGTCTCACCAGCTTCTAAGGCCACATCTTCGGAAAGCCGGAACACCTGCTTGCCAGTAGCATCAGAGAACTTACTGGTGAAATTTATCTCCGCACGGTCGTTACTATAGTTGTGAATTTCCGTCTCTAAGAATATGCTGTCCGCCGCCACATTGTTCCAAATATGCACGCCAAACGGTTCTATTCTCACCTTGTCGGTAACCTCAAGCACCACAGGGCGGAAGATACCGAATGGTTGCGAGCCCTCACTGAAACCATATTCCGAACTACAACCGCCGCAGACCCAAGGCATATCGGTAATACCACTTGGATGAGACACCCTAACCACCAGGCTGTTTTCTTTCCCCTTGAGGACAGCCTCCGTAATGTCAATCGTCTCTGTTGTGCGCCCAATATCAAAGCGTCCTAAGTTGTTGCCGTTGAGGATTAACTCCGCATACGTGCCGACGCCCTCAAAGCGCAGGAAATACTGTTTGTTGTCTAAATCAGGAGCAGAGAACGATTTGGTGAACACTGCATCGCCATGCAGGTTGCCATGCTCCTTCTGGAGAGCACCGTAGTAATCATCCAGGTTGAAAGGGATATTCTCCGTGAAAGCCTTCCCGTCGAAAGAGATATTCCAGTTGTCGTTGAGCGACTTAGAAAAACGTTTCCCAGTAGGACTTGGTTCGGGGAACGATACTTCGCTGATACCCAGCGGCTTGCTTGTAGCGACAGCGATACCCCGTTGCCCCGCATTGTTGACAGCACAATAAAAGTGATACACCACATCATTATATTTCACCACATAACTTTTGTGAGCGAACATCTCATCATACGTTTTTGAAGGGATGATAAGGTCATCCCCCTCCCAGTCGTACCAGTTGATCATGTCATAACTGGCGGCGAAAGTGTTGTAGGCATAGTAATCCCTCGTGGGATTGAAAGCAGAGAAATAAAACATCACATAGAGGTCGCCCATCTTCACAATCTGCGCATCCCCCGTTATCGTGCCGTCGCTGTCGTGGGCGAAGATAGGGTTGTTCTCATACCTCTTCCACTTTTTCATGTCGTTGGAGAACGCCACGCCGATGCGCTCTCCTTTGGGGTGAGTGGCGTCCTTGCCCCCGGCGTTGTAATACATCATAAAGCGGAAGCCAAACTTGCTCTTGTCAACCTCATACACAGTACTCTTGTACTGCGTCATCTGCTCCCACCACTGCGCTTTCTTCTCGTTGTAGGTAAGAATCGGTTTATCGTATGTAGTCCACTGATGAGCCGTCGTAACATCATCAGCAGTAGAAGCCAAGCCGATGCTCAACGGAGCGTTGACAGCCTCGTAGCCGGAGCCGGGGCCACCGATATACGTCATCCAGTAATTGCCGTTGAACTTGTGGATATTGTAACTGCCGCCCCACTCATAGTCGATGAGAGCCGGGAAGCCGCCACGCTGGTTGAGGTCCCAGCAGTCATCACCGTATGCGAGGATTCTTCCCAATGTCTGCCAATGCAGCAAGTCAGCACTTTTGGCGAGCCACGTCTCATAGCCCCTGCCGTCGGTACCGCCGGAGCCGTTGTAGCAGACGTAAGTCATGTACCAGGAATCATCCACACGGAACACCGTAGGGCAGTCGAACTTACGGTTATTGGTCTCAGGGGCGACCACCAAGCCATATTTATACGGTGTTCTCACCTGTTCGTACACCTTAGCCATTTCAGTCTGACTGACTATTCTGTCAGTAGCGTTCTGCGTCTTTTTATTGTTCCCCGCCAGAATGTTCAGGCAAGCGGCAAGCAGAAATATGAAAGTAATAAATCTATTCATCATTATGAGTTATTTCAAGAACAGCCAATCCACCTCGTTGTTACCACCGTTGAGTTTGGCATCCCTTGTATTCAGTTCAGTATCAGTAAAGCCAGCGACCATGATAATCCCCTTTGGAAGGTTGATGACATGGTGTCCAGGGTCAAAATGATAAGCATGGATATTCACCATAGGCATATTCGACATACTGACGGCATTAGAGATAAGAGCCTCCGCCTGGCCGTAGTCGTTGCCGGTGGCATCAGTCTCCAATTTCGGGGGCGAGGCGAATTTGTCCTGATCATCAATGAAGAAGCCAACAAGCATCTGGACGGGAGATGCACACTCAAACTCCACCGTAGCACCGTTGATACGGGTAGTGTCACGGTTGAGGACGAGAGCATTAAGACCGACAAGTTCAGCAGCAAGAGAATCAACAGTCTCATCACGCCCCTCAAACAGTTGTGCGCCTTTTTCCAACGTTACCAATGGATAATCGCTTATCAGGGTAATGTCCGCATTTTGCGCAACAGGGTTGACAAACTGCCGGGCGTTGTCCACATCAGGAAAGAGCATACTGTGGATATGCGCCTTCAGGTTATCCAACTCCTCCTTATAGACAGGTATCATTTCCTCCCACGTCTTGAAATTCCCATCATCGCCGCCCACGGGGATACGCCGGAGAGAAGTCTGCATACTGTTGGCATAGAGATACGTGTCGTTGGTATCATCGACAAGACGGGCATAGCAAGAATCACTTTTTTCGAGGAGCGGAACAGCCTTTTCGAGATACTCCACGTCCCTGCTCCACTTGAAATTCAGTACCTGCTGCGCGGCAAGCACCTTATATTTGAACGAGTAAGCGAACTCCCTGTAACAGCGCATGTCATTGACAAGGCGGGCGAACTCCTCTTTGTTTTTAGTTACATTGGTATCCAATCCAGAAACAGCAGCCACCGCCTTATCACCATGGCTGACACACTGGTCAACAATATCCAACGGCAACTCACCGCTGTGCGGCTCACCATTCCACTCCTTCTCGACATACTCGATCAATTTCTCACCGGCAGGCCCGCAACTCGCATAAAACTCCGGATAGACAGTATATTTATAAGGGTTAACAAGTTGGCTGATCTTCATGCCAAGGAGAAGAGTCTGCCGGTTGCCCTCGGTGATGCCAAATCTGCGTATCAGTTTAGGGGCGATCTCCCCACTCTCGTTGTAGGCGACAAGAATCTTACGTGCGCTGGCGGTGTCCGTTCCGAAATAGTCGGAAATCACCTTGACCCAATAATCACTGTCATCGCCACGGTTGCAATTCCACGCATACCTGCCCCAGGCAGAATACCACATCCAGTCGCGGTCAATCTGCCGTAACCTCTCACCGTCCGCCAACTTATCAGCAGCGTAGGGCCAATCCCAGTAGCTTGCCTGCGGATAGAGATGGAGGCCGTTGGCACCATGAACACGGTGCATAGCCTGCACAGCCTTTTGGACGAAAGCCGGTGAGCTCCACCGCCACGGTTCGAGGTTGGCAAGGATATGCACATTACTGATATGGAGTGGAGCGACACTGCTAAGTTTGCGTTGCG